>DUCL01000153.1:0-4833 GCA_012959845.1 Candidatus Poseidoniales archaeon | reverse complement strand
AATGGAGTTTCTATTAATGGCTCATCATTATCCTGTGAATCTCCCAAATCGTCTAAATCTAAATCAAATCCAAACAGCGAACCTCCTGAACCAGGTACCTCTTGCCATTCATTGTCTTGTGATTCCTCTGGATTTGATTCGTCATCTTGCAGCCTAGATTGCCAAGGTGTAGATGCATCCATGATGGTGACTTCATCGTCTTCTGAAGGTTCAGTTGTTCGTTCAACAACTTCATCATCTCCATTTCCAATTTGATCCATCAATCCCCCAAAAATGTCAGGTTGTTCATTTTGCGCCATAGATGCATCTAATTTGGCCTCTTCACTATTTTGTGCATTACTTGACTCAGTTGCCAAATCATCGCCATGACGGCCTTGTTTGGAGGTAAAAATGCCCGTTGTAGATGCTTCGGGCTGTTGCGTGGGCAAAATTGCACTCGTATCAAATCCTCTTCCCTCCTGAGAATCATAATTTGTGTTATTCTGAGCAACTTGATTTTGCGCCATCCTATTGGAATCAACTGCATCTCTCATCAGCCTAATTATCGAAGCAGGCATTCCATCGCTAATGGATAGTAAGTGCTCAGCATCCTCTTTTGGCAGTGAGTATTGAGTGCTGCATGCCGAGCGAATTCTCAAATTCACCAACTCTTGAATCGATTCAACACTAAGTGGATTCAAAGTACTTACCAAGTCGAATCTCTCCAATACCGACTCTGGTAAGTGTGCTTTTTGTTTATGATCTAATACTACAACCATCAATACTTGCAGCCTCTCGATTACAGGTAATGTATCCCTTAGTGCAACATTTAGGACTGAAGAATCAACTGTCGGTACATCGATCACTACCAATGGCAATTTGCCAGTGAACGATTTACTCGTTTCAACCATTTCAGATACAATCGCTGTATACTGTGAAGGAATATTTGGCCCAACCAATTGCGAATATAATGATTCTAACAGGCTTTTTGCCGGAGTAGATGCATGAATATGGTCTACGTGAGGCGAAGCTGGAGCAACATTTGCTAGGCACCGTAGTAATGAAGTCCTTCCTGAACCAACGCTTCCAACCATCAAAATACGCCTAGTAGAGCGGAAATTGATATGTTGTGATAGATTGTCAAATACCTCATTTCGGCCTACTAAGAGGCCTTTTTGGCCTTTTTCTAACGGTGCGGTGGAAAAGGGATTCTGCATTAATAGGGGTAGTTCAATCTCTTTACCTTCAATCCGCATATCTCGAGCAATTGCCAATGGGTATTTATTGTTTGACCTAATCAATAGGCTCCAAAGACGTGTTAAGACACGGTAATCAAAACACCAAAGCAACTATTTTAAGCCATTATCACCCCTTTTAACGCACCGTTAACGCATCATTAACGCGTTAGGTTAGGCGTTAGTGACGTTAATAATCACTAATACGACAATAGGCAAAAACAACACATACATGCCAAATCAAAGCGATGTCTTGATGTGATTGAGATTAGTGGCTAAGCATAGAGGAAGCGGGATGTCGGTAGAAAATAGTCGTCTAAGTGGTTTTTTCAGGCTTTCTGTTGCTGAACGTAGGCGAATCGTTGCCGAAGCGGCTGGCTTAAGTCAAGCGCAAATCGATGCACTGGCCGCCTATGGAGAGTTATCTGAGGATGCCGCAAACAACATGATTGAGAATGTTATTGGAACGATGTCATTGCCCGTAGGAGTCGCAACAAACTTTGTTATTGACGGAAAGCACTACCTAATTCCATTCTGTTTAGAGGAGGCAAGTGTTGTTGCTGCAGCATCAAATATGGCGAAACGTTGCCTTTCAGGAGGCGGCTTTCGCACAAATAACGACGGTCCTATGATGATTGGCCAGATGCAGATCCTTGAATTATCTGATATCCCATTGGCAATCTCAATCATTGAAAATTCCAAAGATGAACTGATGAGAATATGTAATGACCGGCCAAGTACGATGATAAAACTGGGCGGCGGGTGCAAAGATATCGAATTGAGAGTGATTGAAACACTATCTGGCCCAATGCTAATCATGCATATATTAGTTGATACAAGAGATGCAATGGGTGCTAATGCAGTCAATACTATGGCCGAGTTGATTGCGCCAGAAGTTGAGCGATTAACCGGTGGCCGAGTTCATCTAAAGATAATATCCAACCTCGCAGCCCACCGATTAGCAAGAGTGGAAGCCACTTTTACTGCAGAAGAGTTATCCGATGATGGCACTCGTGATAATGGATTACAAGTCATTGCAGGTATCTTAGAAGCGCATCATTTCGCTGTTGCTGACCCCTTTAGGGCAGTTACCAATAACAAAGGGGTGATGAATGCCATTAGTAGCGTCGCTGTAGCCTGTGGGCAGGATTGGAGAGCAATAGAGGCAGGATGCCATGCCTGGGCATCACACAAGTCGGGAATATACACATCGATGACGCAATGGACTCAGGATGCAAATGGCGACCTTGTAGGCTCTATTGAGACTCCTATGGCAGTAGGAATTGTAGGAGGTGCGAGTAAGGTACACCCGGCTGCTAGGGCTAATTTAGCTATTATCGGCGTCAATTCTGCCCAAGAATTGGCTGGTGTTATCGCAGCATCAGGATTGGCGCAGAATTTAGGAGCATTAAGAGCACTGTCAACCAGTGGCATTCAAGCGGGACACATGAAGTTACACTCTCGTAATATGGCGGTAAGCGCAGGTGCTACTGATGGCGAAATTGAAATCGTTGCTCAGCGTTTGCAAGCATTTGCAGGGCCAAAAACTCAAACGAAAGTCCAAGAATTACTTGAAGAGTTAAGAAATGAATGATTTCATTCCTCTGATTGGGCTAAAACTGGTAGAGTTGATTGTGTTGTTAGGTCAATATTCTCCTCTTCCTGTAGTGCTTCAGAACCCACCATTCCTTCCAACATGCCGGAAGATTGGACCTGTTCTCTAAACCAGGCCTTTACCTTCTTTCTTTCTGTAAACGGGCACCCAAATGACTCTGAAAATCTTCGCGTGGTTATCAATCGGCGAGTATTTCCATCCTTTCTCCTATCAACCATGCCCAATTGCGCTAACTCTCGAACGTAATCATATGCTTTCTGACCTAGTAATTCAACCAATCTAGATTGTGCCATAGGTTGATGATATGCGATTAGGGCTGCGGCTTTGAGCAATTTTTGAGGCATCTCAGTTCTTGCTTCTTTAGGCAGGTGATCGGCTATTTGTGGTTTAACTTCAATGGCCCAGCGGTTGCCGATTTCTGCGATTTGTAGAGCGCCGCCACGGCGGCGCTTCAATGTGGCTTGAAGAGAATTGAGTGAATCTATCATTTCCACTGAATCATATCCTAATGATTCTGACAATTCATCAACCGTCATGGAACGTCCTGCTCCAAATAAGGTTGCTTCCAATAATGATTCCAAAGGTAATTCGCTCATGTTAATAACTCCTTACTCCACTAACCATTCATGATTTCCTAATGATTCCTCGCCATTGTTTGAACCGTGTGGATTGGACTCAATGGCAACCTCTTCATCTGTAATATGTTGTGTTTGGTCTGGACCTAGTACTATTTCCACGACCTTTTCTGCTTCGGCTAATTTTGCAGCCTTCTTCAGTGACCTCTCTTCCTTTTCCTTGGCCTTCTTGGCTCTATCTAACAAATTGTCTGCATGGTGTTGAGAGCCTGTGACTTGGCTTTGAATACGAATGGATTCTTCTTCCTGCTCTTCCTTTATCAGTTCTACAACCTCTACAAAACTGTTGTTCGGCTTCAAATCTTCGAGGTAGATTACCCCCTCTGGTACAATATCTTGAGAAATGCTAGCAAATCCACGATGGGTTAGGAATAATCCTGCAATAAATGAAGTAACTTTTGCCTCGTCTTGATACCCTTCTGGCACTGCACCGTATGTTTGTTCAAGAATTGTTGTCAATTCATTCATCACATCAACAACTGGCACCTTATCAACGCCTAATTTCAAGCAAGTCTGCCTCATTGCCCGCCAGCAGCGCTCAATATCTCCTTCTAAGTCTTCATTGTGCATTCTGCCACCAATGTTAGCTAAGTAATCTGCTAATTCCTTTTCGTGAGCAATTCTATTGGCATCTCTCAATTTCAATTCTTCTGCATCATCTGCAGCATCTTTGAACGCAGATAACAACTCTCCAAGAGTCACTGGACGCCCTTCTGCCCTACGAACTCTCTCTCCAAATAAAGATGGTAAGACTGAGTCAGCGCCACCTTCTAATACAGTATTAGTAAAGAAAAATGCTTCATCATCATATTCTGTTTCCCAGCCGAATTCCATTTCGTCTCCCCAATCATCTTCTTCATCAGCACGTTGAACGCGTTCAAACAATATTGCTGCCTGGTGATTCAAAACTTCCCATGAGAGGCGGATTAATCGCCCACAAGCAGGCAAATCCAAAACTGTTGCTTGAGATTTTACCCTTGTTGTGAAGACTTTTAGGAATGCAGATAAATCGATATTCCATGCATCCAAACCCTCTTCCTTGACCAATGACATAACCAGTGCTACTGAACGGTCAAATGGATCTTCTAAACTTTGATGTTCGGCCTCTTCGGTTTCTGCAATCTTGATTATTCTGTCACTAAAAAATTGAGCTTCATCGCTTTCTTCACCAGACTCCAATAACTGGTCAATGATATCCTGTCTAAGGAACCATTTGTCTAAGACAGCCTGATGCTCCGCCATGTTTCTCACTCCAATGTGTCCTCATCTGTTGTGATTTGTATTTGTTCAACTTCAGATTCAGATACTTTCTCTTCATCGGCTAATATCGCCTTGGTGTTTTCAACCCTTTCTTCGATATCTTCGGTCA
>DUCL01000152.1 GCA_012959845.1 Candidatus Poseidoniales archaeon | reverse complement strand
TACGATCGGTATAATAGATAATTGACCGTTTTTTGATATTTGTTGACCATTTTGGAAAACCTTGTCGCTAAATACTCCTTGATTAAGCAACAATGCCCATTGTGGAGTTTCTTCAATTAAATGGAACATTTCATCGGATATGTGAAGGTCAATATCTCTGCTAGCCATGGTCTCTTTGCCAAATAACCCAAGCCCGTCAACATGACCAAAATGTGCATGGGTTAACCAAACTGAATCAAGTGAGGGTGCTCCCCAAATACGAAATTGTTCTCCAAGATAACGGCTGGCCTCAATTAAATGGCCTTCTCCAACATCGTCAATGATTCCCAAAGAAACTGGATACATGGTATCCTCTGCAGTCAAACCTGCACAACATGGTTGTATGCACCCTGCTTGAGGGCGCGCACCATCCTGGGCAACTCCGAGTAAGGTCACTTCAACCATTGCTATCCCCCTGTTAATTGGGGCAGTAGTGGCTGCTTCTTGATTGCTCGCATTCAATTATTGCCGCGAAGGGCTCAAACGGGTTGGCTATTTGGCTTTGCTTGGGCGGATAATATGGCAGGACCTTCAAAAGTAGAATTTCCTGGTCAAAAAAAGCAAAGTGTTCGCATGCGAGGCACTAAACAAGCTAACAAAGAAACGGCTGAAAAGATGAAAAGGCAATTGCAACACTTGCTTGATACTCCGTATGCCCACCTACCTCAATTAACTTGGACTGGGCGAAAACCGTGGTTCGCTTCCGACCCTGTATCAAAAACAATGAAGCAACTTGACAGGATTATCGCTAAGAAAAACGATGTTGCTTGGCTAAAAAAACGTATGTTGGCAAGAAGTGGCGACCCTGTTGCTAAGGCATTTGCAGGTTCTCTTCACGCTGCCCATGACGAGGAAGTCAAAATGGTTGGGAAGTTTGGTTCAGCCTCTTTCGGTTCTGCTTCATTCATTCGAAGAGGTGATGGGAAACAAGGATATCTTGCTGGCCTTCAGAACTTCAATCATCTAACTTTGAGAATGTTACCATGGGAAAATCACGCCAAAAAAGGAATGTACTTCTTTACGTGGAAAGGCGGATTTGTTTGCACTGGAAAGAACCCTAACCCTCCAGCAGAATGGTTGGCAGATGTTCTTTCTCGCTCTCGATTTAATTTTGTTGAAAATGAAGTGGATGGGCGGGTTGTTTGGGTAACTGAAGACCTAGATGCAACAGTAGTTACAGAAGGTGAAAACACCACTGAAGGTTATGTTAGAATGACTTTTAATCATGGCCCGATACTTGCGATCGGTTTAGAAGCGCTTGAAAATTCAAGTAAAAAGGACTCTTCTTTTATCCATCACCTTGCCCTTTCTATGCTACCTCCTTTCCTACCATCTATTCTAACAATCGATGCGAAATGGACTCCGGATGGTTGGCCACAAGACGAGCCTTTGCCAAATGCTGCAAATGAGGGTATCGACAAAATTATTGATGCATGGCAGGGTCTTTCGATGAATGAAGGAATGATTGCCATGGCGATTCGAAGAACCGTTTTGGATAGTGTTGATTCCGGTTTGCTCATCGGCGATAATTGGGTGACTGGAGATTCATTACAATTAATTGAAGAAGCGCTATCTGATGTTGCTGGTACAGAGGATGAACGAAATCTAACCGCTCACGTACTATTTGCTTCGGTTAGTGATGGACCCGATGATGGCGAGGGATTGCGTATTGATTCAAGAGGAGGGGTTTCTCCTCGTAAAGCAGCGGCGCTTGAAATATTAAAAGGCGCATCTTGTGGAGATATTCTCAAAAATATGTGGGAAAAGTGGGGCCTAGAAGGTTTGGCAAGCCTTGGCATCGACGGTGAAGAGGCTGAGGAGATTTGGCAAGCCCAAGTTAACAAACCAAAGCCATTTGGTACATTCCTCAAGGGATTAGATTCTGCGAGAAAGGCTGCTCAAGATGTAGCAAAATTCCCTACTCGACGCGGCACTATTGGAGGCCCGGTTGGAATGATTCACGACTTACTATTGACTGGATTATTGGATGGACCTGGTAAAGCCGAGAGAGAAGCCACTGGGCGTCATGCCGATATTGATACCGCTGCTGCTGCATGGACTTGGTTGCTAACAGTTGACCGTTCACGCGGACAGGAGTGGCACTTTGAATCAAATGCACGCGATAAAGCAGGTGCTTGGCTTGGAGCTACCAAAGAATTACACAAGTGTGGTGTTGAGTTACTGAAGTGTGAAGAAAGTGAAGTTGAGTCTCTGAGAGAACAATGGCAACAAGCACTAAAGCAACTGAAAACGATAACCGGTAGTGCTTAATTAAGTAAAGTCTAGTCTTATTGACTTTGTAAGAAGAAGAAACCATCTTGTTGCCAAAATGGCGCACGGGGACATGTCCGCAGACATGCCCCCATACTTCATCGGGAAGTAGTGCTATGCACTACTTTCGAGCGTTATTGACTAAGTTCACTCAGCGCTTGCGTCGTCGCCGTCTGGAATCATTTCATCGATTTTCATACCGAGTAATGCACCAAGACCGACTACTAGGCCGTCCATGATCCAGTCTACTAAGACATCTGCTGGTCCACTTTGTAATCCGTCAGCTAGCATAGAGCCCATCGAGTGAGCCCCAGTTAGAGTCATTGCTCCACCTAGAGCCATTAATCCAAATGCACTTGCCCATTCTGAATCACAACGTGTGTGAATTTGCCACCATACTGCACCGGCTGCAATCATTCCAATAACAGGCCACATCTGGTTGCCCATATCTTTAACCCACATTGTAGCTGGGTCGAATACGGTGTCAAGAGATCCCGCTTCTGTCATCAGCAATACTGCAACTAGTGCTCCAAGTGCTTGGAATATCAATCGCATACCATTTGGCATCAAATTTCCTTCAGTATCGCTCAAATCACCTGTTAACATGTGACACCATGTCACTACAGGCAGTATGTGTGCGCCGCTAAACGCCATCCAAGCAATTGCCAAAGCTACAGCACCTGTTAGTGTGCCAAGTCCCATTCCCAAAATTACCCAAGAGAGCATAAATGCGCCTCCGAGTTCAGCCATATTTCCTTTCCAATCCATTTCCATGT
>DUCL01000151.1 GCA_012959845.1 Candidatus Poseidoniales archaeon | reverse complement strand
TTACAATTGTACACACCAACTCAAGTTCCTCATTACACGCACCGTGCTCTTTCAACAGTCTTAGAGGTTCCAATGCACCAAATCAATGTCGTTAGAACTTTTGTCGGTGGCGGATTTGGTGGAAAATCCGACCCATTTCCACACGAAATGTGTGCAGCAATATTGTCGCGCAAATGTGGACGTCCAGTAAGAATTACATTTGATAGAGAAGAAGTCTATATGATAAATAGAGGGCGACATCCAAGCCATATTGAAGTTAAAATGAGTGCAGATGATGAAGCGAGAATTACTGGTTTTGATATTGATGCATTAATCGATGGCGGTGGCTTCGCAAGTTTTGGCCACGTCACTTCATACTACAATGGAGTACTCGCAACCGCTCCATATGAATTGGGTTCATTCCATTATACCGGTGCAAGAGTTTGGACAAATAAACCAGCAAGCGGTGCAATGAGAGGGCATGGGGCAGTCAATACAAGATGTGCAGTAGAAGTCGGTCTTGACCAAATGGCAGAGGATTTATCAGTTGACCCAATTGATTTGAGGTTAGCAAATTTGTTACCGCCACATAGCAAGACTATCAGTGGATTTAGAATTACCAGCAATGGTATGCGTGAAGCACTTGAAAGAGTAAGGGAAAGTTCTGATTGGGATAACAAATTTAGACAATTACCTCTCGGCAAAGGAATTGGAATTGGTTGTGGGTTTTTCATTAGTGGCTCAGGCTTGCCGATTCATTGGGATCCTAACAAGTTCCCACATGCAACAGTTCACATCCAAGTGGACATGGATGGTGGAGTAACAGTTCATTCTGGTGCTGCAGAGATTGGTCAAGGTTCCACTACTGCAGTAGCGCAAGTGGTTGCTGAAGTATTAGCACTGCCAATCGAAATGATTCACGTTCGCTCACATGAAAGTGATACCAGTCCTGTTGACCTTGGCTCTTATTCTAGCCGTGTCACTTTCATGAATGCAAATGCTGCAATTCGCGCAGCCATAGAGATTAGAGATATGTTACTAAACGCTGCTTGGGAAATGATTGGATATCATCCTGACCTTTTGGTTCTTAACGATAGGAGAATCTACTACAAACATGACCCATCTATTGGTGTTTCATATCTCAAAGCATTGCACAAAGCGCAAGAGGACAAAGGGGCATTAATTTCCAGTGGAGCATATCGTTCACCTCCAATGGGTGGTGTTCACAAAGGAGCAGCAGCAGGATTAGCGCCTGCATATTCATTCTCCGCATATGTTGCAGAAACTGATGTTGATATCGAAACCGGCCAAATAAAATGTACAAATGTTTGGGCAGCCCATGATTGTGGTAAAGCATTGAATCCTTTGGCTGTAAAAGGACAGATTATTGGTTCTTGTCACATGGGGCTTGGACAAGTGATTTCAGAAGAAATGGTCTATGGGCGAACAGGACATTTACAGAATGCCAATCTGTTAGAATACAAGATTCCATCAGTCCATGAAATGCCACACGTTGAGCCAATTATCGTAGAATCATGTGACCCCGAAGGCCCATTTGGTGCTAAAGAAGCGGGTGAAGGACCGCTATTGCCGATATTACCTGCAGTAGTTAATTCAGTCTACGATGCAATTGGAATTAGAATTAATGATTTACCATTGACTCCAGATACCGTATTTTTTGCAATTGAAAAGAAAATGAAGGCTCTATCGGTTGACGATCCGCTTGAATTGGATAGTCCTAGATTGACTCATTCTGCTATGCAACAAGTTGTAGTTGACAGAGCAGTACAGCATAAGGTTAGAGATATTGCACGACAAAGAAGTGATGATACATCACCATATGTTAACGGAGTTTTGTTTGGCTTTGACCCAAATATCCCCCTAGAAGACCAAGTTGAAGGTTGGAGGGCAGCAACAGAACCTCTTCCAGAACAGTTAGCAGAACTTGGCTTTGCTGGAAAGGCATGGCTCAAAAAAGAACAACGACAGATGGGAGGTGAGAATTGATGTTAATGCCTCCTTTTACACTACATCACCCAACTTCCGTTGAACAAGCATGTGAAATTGCACAGCAACTAATGGAAGATGACCAACAATTTGATTGGGTTGCTGGTGGTACAGATTTGATTCCAAATTACAAATGGCACATAAACACAAAACCTCATGTCATTTCCCTTGCTAAAATAGAAGGTGTAAATACCATTTCTGCTACAGAAATTGGTTGTATGGCACGATTATCAGATTTGACTGAAGCCAATGGAGCACATCCATTGATTGCTGAAGCATCCTCAAAAGTGGCATCATCGTTAATCCGAAAGAATGCAACACTTGGCGGAAACCTTTGCCTCGACACTCGTTGTTTTTGGTATAATCAAGGAGAGGATTGGAGACGTAGTATCGATTGGTGTCATAAGGCAGACTGTGGAACTGGTGCTGATTGCAGGGTAATTTCTAATCAAAACACACTATGTGTTGCCACATACCAAGGAGACCTCGCTCCTAGTTTGATGGTCCTAGAAGGAATAATTCACATCGTCGGTCCTTCTGGAGAAAGGCAAGTTCCTATTCGTGATTTTTACCAGTTAGATGGTAAGAAAAAGAATATCCTTGAAGCGGGTGAGTTTTTGCTCAAGGTCACACTTCCTAAAGAGTCCAAACAAAGAATCGGTTGCTACCAAAAATTGCGTGTTCGTAATTCTTGGGATTTCCCAGAGGCTGGTATTGCCGCATCATGGATTGCAGGCGATGAAAAATCGCTGCTCATTGCATCCACCGCTTTAGAATCAATTCCTAAGATGCACGATGAGCAAGTCTCAGAAGTATTAGCAGATGGCTGGAGCGGTGCAGATAGCATCAAATCCCTTTCTGTAGCGATTCAAAAATCAACAAAGCCAGTAAACAATACTACATTGACTCCAAGATATAGAAAAAAGATGGTTCGCGTGTTAACAAAGCGGGCAATTGAAGGTTTTTTACAATGAGGTGGTTATTTGATTAATGCAAAGGGTAGAACAATTATAGCAATTTTCATATTGATGTTAATGCCGATTACAATTAATACATCAGCACAATTTTCTCAAAGTTGGGAATTAGGTTGGGTTACTGATGTTGATGG
>DUCL01000150.1 GCA_012959845.1 Candidatus Poseidoniales archaeon | reverse complement strand
GTGGAATTATCAGAGGAATAATCATGACTGAGGCCACTAATGATTCAATCCCACATCCGGGAATGTTGAATGTTTTTCTTCAATTAATGAAATTAAGAGTTATTGTATTACTACAAGTGACAGCAGTTTGTGCAATACTGGTGCATGATTTATTGGCTCGTCACGATTTGATAAACATAGATAGAACTTGGATGGATACGATGGAAACAGTAGTCATCACTGTGGTTGCAGGAACACTTTCTGCTGGTGGTTCTAATGCTATCAATATGTGGTATGATGCGGATATTGATGTGCTGATGAGGCGTACTCAAAACCGTCCAATTCCGTTGGGGCATATTTCTGCAAAGAGTGCACTAATTTTTGGAATTATCATAGCAGTATTAGGTTCGTCAATGTTTTTCTTAGTTCATTGGAAGGCAGCATTTTGGTCCTTTTTTTCAGTTGGATTTTATGTTTTTATTTATTCAATGCTACTAAAACGCAGAACTCCGCAGAATATCGTTATCGGTGGTATTGCAGGGGCGACTCCACCAATAATTGGTTGGGCAGCAGCAGCAGCAGGTTCAATCGAGTCAAGCAACCCTTTTGATTTGGGTTCGCCAATTCCTTGGATGTTATTCATGCTAATTTTCTTGTGGACCCCTCCTCATTTCTGGGCTTTGGCACTGTATCGTTCTGGTGAGTATGCCAAAGCAAATGTACCGATGATGAATGAAGTAAAGGGTCCAAAGCGTACCGTCACTGAGTCAAAAATTTACTGTGTTCTATTATTGCTATTGGGTTCAGTACCATTGTTTTGGCCCGAATCTGGGTTGCCATTACTATGGTCAATTATTGCGACCGGACTGTCATTGTGGTATGCAAAATCGGTTTGGAGCATAGATCCAATAGAAGATTTTGATGAAAATGGAAGAATGCCAAAAGCAGCTAAATCATTCTTCCGTTCATTGTATTATTTAGGGTGGATGTTCCTTGTTTTAGTAGTGGTATGTGCCATCCCTCCTGAGTTACTTGGCTCTCTTGGCCCAATAGTTTGAAAGTGATACACTGCAGGGATATTACCGATTGATATTGGCATGATGGTGAACCGTCATCTTGATGACGGGTCCGCCGGTGGCCGCAACTACAAGCGGTGATCGCATAGCCTGGCCATTGCGCTGGATTGCTAATCCAGTGGGCTCGTTCTCACGGGAGTTCGAATCTCCCTCACCGCGCCATATTACTTTCTTCAGTCAAAGAAATCATCAAAATCATCGTTACTAATAGGTGACTTGTTACGAGTTCTTGCTGCAAGAACTCTCTTCAATCTCTTTCTTCTCTTCAAAATGAGAGGGATCATAATAATACTCAAAAACAAAATCGTAATGAGTGTGCCACCTGAATATAGGAAGATATCTTTTTGCATTGCGTCTTGCAAATCTCCAAGCCACGGCACTCCGAGAGGAGGTTCTCCTGGTGGTGGGGGTACAGGGATAATATGTTGATTATATTGCCACCAGAGGTCTTCAATGTGGACTCTATTTACATTACTAGATGGATAAGAAGCCATTGTATTTTCATTTCCGACCCAATCTATTGGTGCAAGAATGTAATAATATGTCCTATATGGTCTAATTCCATCAATTTCGCTTCCACTTTGATTGAAATATCCTTTTTCACCAGGTATCGACAGGATATCGCTAGCAATTGGCGTAATGAATTTCAAATCAACATTGACTGGACGCGACTCAACTCTGTACAAGTTCCAAGAAACCGGACCGCTTATTTCGTGTTCTGGCCATGTCCAAGTCAAATTAACTTCATAGCACATATTCCATTCTCTAGAAATGTCATAACAATCACTTGAGTTAGTGAAGTCGTAGCTAGAAACAAAATTGGAAATTGCAACAGATGGTGGAAGAGCATCACCACAAATCATTCCAGCACTTCCAGCAGCATTTCTTACAATACTGGCTTTTTGAAAGTCTGGGACTCCGGCTCTATCGGCAGGGATAATGACATATGAGGCACAATCGCCGGTCTCTAAGACATTAGGGTCAATCCAATGGTCTGTGGTGATTGGAATAGTCGCAACTGCAGTATCAAGGGTTAACTCTCCCCAAACAAGTGGGTTTATTCCCTCGTCTGTCTCTGGGAAATAGGTTGAACTAGTTTCGGAACCTATGATTTTGAAAATCTTCCATCCACCGAGATATGGATTTGACAAATCTCCCGAAGCAGTCCAATTTAATTCGATTTGACCGTCTTTGAGGAGAGAATAATCAACATCGCCCAAAGAAACATTTGCTTCAGGTAATTCTCCTACGATTAGAATCGCTCCGTTTGAAACCATCTCCAAAATGAATGTTCCATCTCCATTATTCGTTAGAATATTTGGTGATTCAATATATGACCAAATATTATCGCTCAGAGAATCAATTTGGCGGACATCAACAGTTGAGAGGTTGACATTTGAGGGTAATATTGCACTCATGTTGAGTGTTATTACCATTGACTCCATTCCAACATTGGCAGAACCATCCGCAATTGAGAGGATGTCAAAAGACATTAATTGCAATGGTTCTTGTCCCGAGCCCACGCCATAATTTGTTCCTAATACCGGCAATATTGATTCTGTTTCAAGATATGCTTCTGAACGAGTGATTGCACTTCCAGTGTAATATGGCTCATCATTAATCTCAATATAATCGAATATTGTAATATATTCGTGAACAGTATCAATCGTTCCAAATGAATCTATTACTCTAAGCATAATAGTGTGGTCTCCCAACCCCAAAACATCCCCACTGATATTCAGAAGTTGCCCATATCCTAAATTAATGATTCCCGAAACCCACCACGAATAATTCAGAGGCTCAGCAGCGGTAGTACCACTTTTTCCAAACATCTCAATATTGTCGCCAGTATTGTATTTTCCGTTGGAATTTTCTTGTTGTATTGCTGCGTTAATATTGCCTGCAAGAACATCTGCTTGTTCACTAATAATATTATTTGAAGTGCTACTATCTTGCCCTTCAATATATGTGTTTGGAGCAGAGATTTTTAGGATTCTATTGTCTCCTGTCACAGTGATATTAAATTTACAAGCCTGACTTTCACCTGGTAATAGTGAAGTTATCTGGCATTGCTCTTCCATTTTCAATTCACTGCTAAGGTCATATATCTCAAATGTAACGAAGAAACTATCAATCGTTTTATTACCTAAATTATTTATTTCCGAATATACCATTTCGCTGCCAAAGTAATAGTCTTCTGAAGAAGAGTCATGCCCAGGAGCCATCAACGATACGCTAATATCTATTGTATCATCAATAATAATGGGTGTCAAAGTGACGTCATTGAAATCATTTTGGTCGCTATGAGGGGTGCCAGTGCTGTTATACAGGCCCCATTTTAGAATATATTCGCCCTCAAATGGGTAATTGAATACTGGCATTATGTGACTAAAAGGCATTACTACTCCCCAAGAGTTTAATCCAGAGTTGAAGGAATATGCTTCTGCAAGAATCACAGATTCGGCCTGATCCCATAATTGCCACCCAATGGTTGCATTGAAGTTACATGAACCACAACTGTTGACAGTTCCCTTTGCCTTAAGAGAATAATCGGTATTTGAATTGAGTATTTTTTGACCCTCATAGATGGCAAGGTCATCTATGTCATCATAAGGCTTCCAAGAGTCATCAACATCCAAGTCAACAAATGACTGAGATATGTTGAAATTATATTTGAAAATATCATTGCTCGGTATTTGATCAGATTCATCAAATGAAAATACTACGGTGATTATTCCTTCCGCACCTGAAGTTGGAGTCCAAGTATTGGCCGATGTAAAATTTGAGTATTGCCCCTGAGCAATATTTGCCGTTGCAAATTGACCTCTTGCATCAAAGTTTGATTTACAAACAGAGCCATCAATGTCACCAGAACAAATATACCAACGCATCCCTCTGTCCAATCCAGCAGATCCCAAACCCTGATTCTTTACTTGAGCAGTAAACGAAAATGTGTCATAAGATGAGGCCCAATTATCTTTACTAGGTGAAATGCCATCGGTAATTGCAAGGTCACCGGTGACAGAAGCACTCACTTTTGGTAGAGTTGCAAGGCCTCCTAGTGAAGAAATAAGAAGTAATAATACGAGGCACAAACTACTGCTTTTGGACCTGAAATGATATGGCTCGCACTGCGACATCATCCAGTGCCTTACAAGGGGGATTCAAAGAGTCATCGCCCACGAATGGGTTTGAGGTGGTAAAAAATGAACTTTTACTATTAGCCGAAAAACATTTCCGGCATATTGGAAAAAGCGATTTTATATTGCCCTCGCCGGAGAAATATGCGGCAACCTCTTCAATCGTCAAACAACACCTCGTATTATGCAGGAACTCGTTTGCTCTCATACTGAGAGGGAAGATGGAGCAATAACTGCAGTCATTGAATTTCTAACAGCGTTTGTGTTATTCTTGATGATATTAACTGCATTTTTGTCTTTAGCCCAATTACAAATGGGTTCGAATGACCCTGCTCTTGACCGATTGGATGGTGCTGCAGTTCTTGGTATGGACCGTATTAGTTCTGACGAAGGATGGTTTGTGCCTCTAAATAATGAGGTATTGGATTTTGATAATGCAACTGCGAATTGGCATTTGTATTCAGCCGAGCAATTAGATGAAGGAAGGGTACAAGCGGGGCTATTGGTTGATGGTGAAATCAACGAAACTAAAATCAATGCATTACACAATGTCAGTGAGGATGGTTTTGCATTAGGAATCGGATTGCAGGAGGGGTATAGTTTCCATCTCAATATAATGGTTACAGATAGTAGTGACCTCCAACGAGTCAACAAAGTATTGTTCGATGGTGGTACAGATAAATACGGTACGCGCTCATCTTCAACTTCTTACCGCAATTTCTATCAAAATGATGAAACGATTCAAATAATTCTTGAAGTTCATGATGGAGGGCGTAAAGAGAATCAATTACAGATAACGGAAGTACATCCGCGTCCAACACAACTCGGGCCAGAATGGATTGAAATCTATAATCCGAATGACTTTGCCGTATCTTTGTATGGCTGGTCACTCACGCACACCTCTGGTTCATCAACCTCAAATCTGCTTCTAAAACAAGGGATAATCACCGGCCACGCAACTGCAATATTTTCCGGAGACCCTTCAAGTCAAGAATCCGGAAATGCCAGCGAAGTTATTGATTTGGGGGCTGAAGGTTTTCTTGGAGTCGGCTCAATTGATAATTTAGCAAATGGCAACGGGCAAATAGCGTTGAAATATACGCAAGTGTTTGAATCACGCCCTGTTGACATTCAACGAATTAATTGGGGCGGAGATACAGGTTTGTTCCTGATAAATGGCCAATCGATTGTTTGGGATGGCACATCGATGTTTGATTCTGCTTCATGGTCAATTTCCGATGACCCCACACCAGGAAATTGATTATTGGAATTGATTTTCATTAATCGCTAGAATTGTCAATAACACAATTAACAAACGGTTTGCGGCGCACAGTTCATCAACTCAAACAGTTTCGATGTATTTGTTCCCATGCAGCCCGCAGCAGTATACACTCGTGACAGATGCGTAACAGGCATCCACGGATTAGATGAAATTCTTCGCGGCGGAATACCATATGGCTCAACAGTATTATGTTCGGGAACATGTGGTTCTGGAAAGACTACAGTTGCAATGGAATTCTTGGTTAGAGGAGCACTTGCAGGCGAGGCATGTGCGCATTTCACCGCGACTGAACCCTCTGTCAAGTTATTGGAAAACATTCGCCAATTTGCATTTTTTGATATGAATATGGTCGACACTGGATTGATCAATGTTTTCGATATGGATGTACTATATTCTTGGCTGGGATTAGAAAAATCATCTTTTGATTTGGACGATGTTCACGCTTTGATCAAAGCGATTGTTGATATTGTGAATACAATTGGTGTCACACGCTTAGTAATAGATTCCGTAACGACGCTATGTTACAAGATTAAGTCTGAACAACTAATCCGAGATTTCCTTTTTACTTTAGGAAAGAAATTGTCAACCTTAGGTTGTACAACCATACTAGTTTCAGAAATCACATCCGCTACAGAAAATGCTCATTGGTCATCTTTCGGTGTCGAGGAGGCAATTGCTGACGGCATTATTGTAATGGGTGACGTTGAAAGAATGGGGCACCTCCTAAGATTTTTACAAGTAGTGAAAATGCGTGGAACTTCACATTCTAGGGCAAAACATGCTATTGAATTAACTCCTATCGGTGTAATGTTAACCCCTATGCTCAAATGGGGCGCTCATAGCGACAAGCAAGGCAAATGGGGTGCTTGATAATGTTTGAACTTGACCAAAGAATCGCGGAACAACTCACAGAAGTTGCTCTAAACAGCGCAATACAAGTTCGCTGCGGCAACTCAAATGCGTTCATGGTTACTGCTAGTACCATGGTTCCATTAATGCAAATGTTTGAGATGGGCGGAGTTTACATTTCTGGAAGCAGAAGTGCAATGGAAATGATTGAGGCATTTGAGACGATTGGAATAGATGTATCTCACATTCAGTTCATCGATTTAGTTTCTTCAGGCGTATTAGGTGGGACAGATGTAGACAGAACAAATATCCATTTCGTTGATTCACCAATTATGTTGGAGTCTGTATTGCTTAGAACTCTCTATCTGTTGAGAACAACAACACTTGAACGAAATTTCGTAATATTGGATAGTGTGAATTCATTGGCGATATACAACGAGGATAGGATGCTTGCAGAGTATCTTCATACATTCATTAACACCTTTAGGCAAAGAGAAGTTCTTTCCGTAATATTGAATGTTCCAGACCAAACACCTCCATTGGTATTATCAAATCTTGATTTGTACTGTACAGATTTAATCGACAGAGGACAAGTCGTAATTCATTGAGGTATTTGTTATGAGTAAACAATATAATTTCAAGAAAGAAGATGAAGAATTCTTCGGGGCAGTGGGCTCTTTTGGAGTTCCAAAATTCGATGGTGAAATGCATGGTGGTGTTCCAAGGGGATTCACGATGATTAGCTTTACCGACACAGGGTCGGGTTCTGAATTATTTGGCAAGCAATTCACATCACCAGCAGAGGAATCCGAAAACACACTATATGTTTCAACCAATGAAGGGCAACAAGAAATAGCCCGTGTTTTCAATAAATATGGATGGCCTTTGGACATCAGCGTTAGAACCATTGGAGAAGAATACAATAGTGAAGTTTTGGAAAAGGAACTTCTGGCTAGCAGATACCGGCTTGAGGGATTTAGGCTAGAGGATATTCAACGTTTGGCACAAACAAGGTTTGTTGATGAAACACACCAAGATTACCTAACTGAAGTAACAAATGAAATTATGTCTCTTGGGCCATATTTTAGGGTTGTAATTGACAATTTGGATTTCTTCTTACAAAGAGAAGATAATGCCAAAGTTGTCGCTATGGTGAGAATGTTACAAGCACATGCACAAGTAATGCGTGGCCTATTGTTAATCAACGTCTCTAACGATGGATTAAAACCTACAATAAAGCAAGAATTGTCTTCGATTGCCGACATGGTATTATCATTCAAAGTCAGAACAATTGGAACCGATTTTGAAACATCGATGATCGTTTCAAAATTCCGTAATGCACCTGAGAATTTGAAAATTCTCGTGTTCAGGGTTACACCTGATGAAGGTATCACTCCTGAAACTGTAGAGCGTATTGCTTGAGTATTGATTGTAATTCACTGGTTGATGATACTGCATTCAAGGCGACAACTCAAAAGGCAAGCCCTAGCCCGCGAAAGATATGGCTACGCGTGATGCTACTGGTGGTTTTGACCCATCCGGCATCGATGAAGAGGAATGGAATAAATTGAAGTTACAACTTGAAGCAACCATTCCAAATTATGACAAAGTCAACAGATTGATGACTTTAGGGCAAGATAAAAGGTGGAGAAAAAATGTCCGAAACCATGCCACTAAAGGTATGAAAGTGCTTGAAGTAGGATGTGGTCCAGGCTCATTCGCAGAAGATTTAGTAGGCTTGGATGTCACTTGTCTAGACCCATCGGCGATGATGTTGAAATTTGCTAAACAACGTGTTGATGCGGCACGGGTTTCTCGCGGAGAGTCACCGGCAAATTATGTGGAAGCGATTGCGGAAAACATTCCCTTGCCCGACAATACATTTGATATGGTGTTTTGTTTATTTTCGTTTAGAGATTTCAAGGACAAAAGGCAGGGATTAACGGAGATTATTAGAGTTCTAAAACCAGGTGGCCAACTAGTGATATGCGACGCTGGAAAAGCAAATTGGTTACATGGGCTATTCGGCGCTATTTGGATGGCAACGGTGGTCCAATTGATGGCGCGAATTGTCACCAAAGAGAAGAATCATCCTTGGAAAGGACTGGCGAGGACTTATACTCATTATGGTAGTAATGGGTATTATCGAAAAATGATGAGAGAAGTTGGCTATAATGAAGTACAAGGTCGCTTATTGCTTCCTTTCGGAATGGCGAGTAGATTCCGCGCAAGAAAGCCACAATGAGCAAATTTTGCTAAGGTCAAAACCTTGGAAAATCATTGTTTTTGATATTTTTTGGGGTGAAATTGCCAACTTGGTGCCCCACTAATCTCTTAAACCCCTTTCATCTCGCCGTCAGTATTGGTGATTGTTATGGGTATGGCTGAAGTTCTCCGAAGCATCAAGGATGCGGAACAGGCTGCTGAAAAGCGCTTGTCTAACGCACAAGATGAATCCTCAAAAATAATGTCTGATGCACGAAGAAAAGCATCTGAACTAATCACCGAAGCAACAGATGATTCTGTGAAGAATACACAATCAGTATTGGATAAATCACGTAAAGCAGCAAACAAAGATGCTGATAAGGTCAAATCCAAGGGAGTGAAAGGAGTCGAAGCAATCGAATCCTCTGCAATTGGTCATCAGGGCGATGCAGTTCAATTAATCGTAGATTCTCTAATGCCACAATAAGGGTGATTCAATGTTTGTAACTGTTGACATGTCCCGTTTGACAGTGGCTGCCCCTGTCAATAAGATGGAGCAGGTACTGCGTATTTGCTCGGACATGGGTTGTGTACACATTGAGGAATATGGCAATTTTGAAGATGGGATTGGAGTTGGTCAAGCAATCAATAGCGAAAATGCAAATTCAGTCAGCTCTCTGCTAACAAAAGTACGTGGTGCTAATGCCCATTATTCTCCAAATAACGTAAAAGGGCCAAAGTC
Organism: Candidatus Poseidoniales archaeon; assembly: GCA_012959845.1. Lineage (GTDB taxonomy): Archaea > Thermoplasmatota > Poseidoniia > Poseidoniales > Poseidoniaceae > MGIIa-L1. Next base: position 9,337 of record DUCL01000150.1, on the reverse strand, counting down.
GGCTTCTGAAGTACAAGAATTGATCAATTCTGGCTTTGAAGAAATTGTAGACCAAGGGCTAGCACTCGCAGATGCTGTAAGAGATGCTGAAGCAGAGATTGAATCAAAGAGTAATCAACTTGCAATCTTGAAGAGAATTGAACCACTTAATATTCCACTAGATTTGCTAACGAGCACAGACCGTTTGGAGGTCTATGTAGTAGAGTCAGCAAAATCAAAAACACTTTACAACACAATTGTCCAAGATTTAGGTAAGGATGTGGAAGTGCATGCTGAATCAAATGTAATAGCAATCGCATGCCTCCCTACACATGCTACAGATGTTCAATTGATTATGAATGAGCAAAATGCAAGAGCAATTCAAGTCCCTAGTGGAGTTGGTTCACCTTCAGAGGTAATCGCCTCACTGAGCAAAGAAATTGGCAAACTAACGATGTCTGTGAGTGAGAATAGCACAGCAGGAGATTCATGGATTGCATCCCATGGCAGAGACCTAGTAATAATGGAAGAATATCTTGCAAGAGAAGATGCAATCTTTACAGCACCAACACTTTGTGCAGTATCAAATCAGGCATTTGCAATCGATGCATGGGTTCCAACTTCTAATGCCGCCATGATAGAGAGTGAACTTTCATCTGTCGCTTCGCATGTTGAAATTGAAGAGTATGTTAACGAACATCATCACGATGAAGATGATGGGCATCATCATGCAACCCCTCCAATCGCATTAGAAAATGGAGATGTTTCAAAACCATTTGAGGTGCTTGTTGATTTGGTAGGTCGTCCAAAGTATGGTACAATTGACCCTACAATATTGATGATGCTAACATTCCCTATATTCTATGGGATGATTTTGGGAGATTGGGGATATGGAATAATTATTCTACTTCTAGCAAAATGGCTTGGAAGTAAACCGTTCGCTGTTGAACCAATAGCCAAGAACGGAATGACTATCCTGAGATGGATGGGTGTTTGGTGTATCATTTGGGGAATTATTTTCGCTGAAGGATTTGGATTCATTTGGGATGGCTCAGAAGGAGCAACAGGGCCACATATTGGGATAGTTGCAGATTTCTATACATGGACATACAACACATTCCATGTTCCTCAAGTTATTGGTGACTTGACCGGATTAACTGGCTTGCACATGCCTTTCCACAGAGCAGTAGAAGGACATGGATTACAAGAATACATTCTTCTAGCAGTCTATATTGGAGTTGTACATCTCTTCGCAGGTTCTGTTATTGGATTTATCAATGTCTACAGAGCACATGGACTTACAGCCGCATATTTCGAAAAGGGTTCATGGATTTTGATTCTCATCGGTGGTTTCATGCAATGCAGAAACCTGGTTAGTGGATACAATGAATTGTTTGAATTCCAGTTATGGACTGCGTTTTTGTTGATTGGAATTGTTAGCCTGGTAATCGGTCTTGCAGTGTTTGAGAAATTAGGATGGATTGGTGGGATCATCATGGGTCCAATTGAGACATTCGGTCTTCTTGCAAATACACTCTCTTACTTGCGTATTATGGCAGTCGGTGTATCCGGTGTTAAAATCGCAGAAATCTCAATTACAATGGGATGGCAAATGATGTGGGGCGGAGATATTATCAGTTTTATTTTCGGATTCATTATTTTCATCTTCATACAAATATTCGCTTTAGGCCTAGGGATACTCTCGCCGAGTATTCACGCAATCCGTCTCCACTTTGTGGAATGGATGGGCAAGTTTTACGACGGCTCTGGTGTGATTTTCAATCCACTAGGCGGCCGCACCCTACATGTTGAGGGTATATCACAGTCCACTGGACAATAACGGAGGTAGCAAAAATGAATGTAAACACCCTAAAAAATAGCCTACGCGCACTGATTGTAATGCTGGCACTAACCCTTGTAGCACAAGGTGTAGCAGCAGCAGAAACAACCGATGACGCAACATCAGGAATAACTGGAGATATCGGAGTCGGTCTTTCCCTTGGCCTTGCCGGAGTCGGTGCAGGTATTTCTCAAGCAGGAATTGGCAGCGCAGCTGTTGGTATGCTTGCTGAGGACAGTACCAAGTTCGGTACTGCAATTATCTTCACAGCTCTACCTGAATCCATCGTGATTCTAGGTGCATTGCCAATGTTCATCTGATGATGGTACAACAGATTGGGTTCTCCCAATCATATGAATAAACTCGGAGGAAATATCATGACACTTGAAACATTAGCAAAAGACATCGCATCATCTGCGGAAGTAGAAGCAAAAGCCATCTTGAAAGAGGCAAAGGCTTCAGCCAAGAAGATTGTTGCAGAGGCAGAAGCCAAGGCCAATACTATCCGCGAGGAAGCAGAAAGCCGTACTTCACGTGAGGCAGAACAACTTGCAAGAGAAATCGTTGCAAGTGCTCGTCAATCAAATCAAAAGGATGTGCTTGTAGCACGCCGCGTAGTATTGGATGCCACATTTGAAGCAGCACGAGGACAACTAGCAGACCCAGCATTATCTGGAAGGGCTTCAATTCTGAAAGGATTGATGGCTCAAGCAGATGAAGTGGCGGTTGGCGACTTTACCGTCCGCCCAGTTGCCATTGACCGTGCGGCTTTATCTGATATCGCTGGCTCTAGAGGCATGGGCGATGACGTTGATGGCTTAGGTGGCTTTATTCTTGAAGCAGCAGATGGTTCAGTTTCTTTCGATATGAGATTTGATACGCTACTTGACCAAGTATGGACAGATAAGCGTGCTTTAATCAATTCAACACTTTTTAATTGAGGAATAATTATGCTAATGCTCGGTAGTAAACCCTATGTAGCCACTCGCGCTAAATCGCGTAGGCAAAAACTAGCGGATCGAGCACGACTACGTCAGTTAATCAATCAGTCACCGGAACAAATGACCGTTGCTGTTGGTGATATGGGTTACCGCACAGAAATGGATTTGTATGCCGGAAAATTTTCTGGTGGAGATTTAGTTGAAGCAGCGCTTACACACAATTTAGAGCATGAGTTGAAGGAGATTGTAGGAATGTGCAGTGGTCCAATCCGTGCAATTGTAGAAATTTACACTCTTCGTTTTGAATATCAAAATGCCAAAGTAGTTCTGCGAGCAGCAATTAACAATGTAGACCAAGAGAAAGTGTCAAACAGTATCTTACCAGCATTGAATGATATCAATACTCCTTGGTTAAAAATGATAGAAAATTCAGATGATCTAAGGTCAGCAGCAACTCAAATGCGCAGAATGTCATTCGGTTCAGACCTAATGTCTCTGCCAGATGATGCGAAATTAGCAGATTATGAGAATGCACTTGACAGACATTATTTCAAAAAGTCATTAATATCACTTAACCAAAAAGGTGCAGAAGTTAGATTCTTGAGAGATTTGCTAAAGTCAGAAATCGACCACCGCAATATCCTCAATATTATAGAGGCCGAAGCAGTTGGTATCGCCAACGATGAAATCACAGATATGCTAATTCCTGGAGGAAGATTGATTCCAGAAAGAGCATTCTCTTCTATTGCAGCAGGTGGAAAAAGAGCAGCACTTGACATTTTGAGAAGTGCTAATCGATTTGAGATGCAATCATTTGAAGAAGCATTAGCAGTATCAAAATCCGAAAATAGCCTTGATTCAGTAATTACTTGGTTTAATGCTAGAGAACACGCATTATTACAACGCATGAGCTACCTACACCCCGTTTCAGCCTTACCCGTTGTCAATTATGTGGCATTGAAGGTACAGGAAGTTACAGATTTGCGTTTAATCGTCCGTGGACGTCTAGCAGGACTGCCACCTGAAGTGTTAGAGGCACACATACTCTGAGGTGAAAATATGGATATCGTAATAGTCGGCACACCAGAATTCACACTCGGATTCCAGCTAGCTGGGATTTCTACACTCTACAATCCAGAAGATGATGAAGCGATGGCTTCAACATTGAGAGGATTACTAAATAACAAAAATGTGGGGGTTGTCGTAATTGACTCCGCAACCCAATCCACATTGCCTGAGCGTCTTCGTGAAAGACTCTCATCATCCGTCTCCCCAACCGTTCTTGGTATCGGTACTGAGGAGGACACCGCTTTGCGAGACACAATTCGTAAGGCAATAGGGGTCGACCTATGGAAGTGAAATTCCAAAACAAAATGGAGGAATAAAAAATGAAGAATGAAGGATTGATTTACCGTATTTCAGGTCCAGTGGTTACAGCCATTGACATGAAGGCGGCGATGTACGATGTTGTCCGTGTTGGTACGGAAGGACTGATGGGCGAAGTGATTGAATTACACGGCGATAAGGCTGTTATCCAAGTTTACGAGGATACATCCGGAATACGCCCTGGTGAAATCGTAGTGAATACAGGTGAGACTCTTTCAGTTTCACTTGGACCAGGTTTGCTAACTCAGATCTATGATGGAATTCAAAGACCTCTTCCTACACTTGAAAAAGAAATGGGAGTTTTCCTTACTCGTGGTGTCGATGCAGATGCATTTGACCTAGAGAAGATTTGGACCTTTGAACCACAAGTCTCCGTTGGAGATACTGTTGTCGGAGGACAAGTTGTTGGACACGTACAAGAAACTGACACAATTGTTCACAAGATTATGGCTGTCCCAGGAATGGGTGGAGTAGTCAAGTCTATTGAATCTGGAGATTTCAACGTCACACAAACCATCTGTACTTTCGAAGATGGAAGTGATATGCAGATGATGCAGAAGTGGCCAGTTAGAACACCACGTCCTTATCAACAAAAGTATCCACCAGTAATCCCTCTTGTAACTGGAACGCGTATTCTTGATTTCCTTTTCCCATTGGCAAAGGGTGGCGCAGCTGGTATTCCTGGACCGTTTGGTTCCGGTAAGACCGTTACTCAACAATCTCTAGCAAAGTATTCCGATGCACAACTGGTTGTTTACATCGGTTGTGGAGAACGTGGAAATGAGATGACTGAAGTATTGGATGAGTTCCCTCATCTAATCGATCCAAATACTGGAAAGCCATTGATGGAAAGAACAGTAATGATTGCAAATACATCAAATATGCCTGTTGCTGCACGAGAAGCATCTGTGTACACAGGAATTACAATTGCCGAGTACTACCGTGACATGGGTTACGATGTTGCTCTAATGGCTGATTCCACATCTCGTTGGGCAGAAGCAATGCGTGAGATTTCCTCTCGCCTTGAAGAAATGCCTGGTGAAGAAGGTTATCCTGCTTACCTCTCAACTCGTATTGCTGAGTTCTACGAACGTGCTGGCCGTGTTGAGACCTTGAATGGAGAAGACGGTTCAATTACCGTTATCGGTGCAGTTTCACCTCCTGGAGGAGACATTTCAGAACCTGTATCACAAGGTACACTTCGTATTGTCAAGGTTTTCTGGGGTCTGGATGCAGGTCTTGCAAGACAACGTCACTTCCCTGCTATCAATTGGTTGAATTCATATTCACTCTACCCACAGAGTCTAGACCAATGGTTTAGAGACAAGATCGCACAAGATTTCCCAGAAGTCCGAGTTGAACTTTCTGGATTGCTGCAAATAGAATCTGAGTTGCAAGAAATTGTACAACTTGTCGGTTCTGATTCACTTCCTGCTGACCAACAATTGACTCTTGAAGTCGCTCGTATGATTCGTGAGTATTTCCTACAACAAAATGCATTTCACGAAGTAGATGCATATTGTGATATTGATTTACAATATAAGATGGCAAAGGCAATTTTATCTTTCCAAGAGGCTGCAAAGAATGCAATGGCAAGTGGTGCACAACTGAATGATGTTGTCAATGTCCCATCTCGCTCCGATTTAATGCGTGGTCGCTTGAACAAGGGATATATCGATATCATTGATGACATGGTCAAAACCATGTGTGAAGAAATCGCCGCTACGGTGGAGGAGAACTGAGGGGGAATTATCATGACTGGAAAGGAATATAGAACAATTACAGATGTCAAGGGACCGCTAGTTTTCTTGAATAAGACCGAACCTGTTGCATTTGGTGAAATCGTATCTCTACGATTATCCAATGGAACTATCAAGAATGGACAAGTTCTCGATACTTCCGATGACATGGTCATCGTCCAAGTATTCGAAGGAACTGCAAAGATTGACAGAGAGGCTGGAGTCACCTTCATGGGCGACGTTTTCAAGCTCCCTGTATCGGAAGATTTGATCGGCCGTATTCTCGATGGTGCTGGAAGACCTCGTGACGGCGGACCAGATATCGTTGCAGAACAGTACGACGACATTATTGGTGCAGCTATCAACCCATACAGCCGCCGTAGCCCACACGATTTCATTCAAACTGGAATCTCTGCTATTGACTGTTGTACTTCTTTGGTTCGTGGACAAAAGTTGCCGATTTTCTCAGCATCAGGTCTACCACACAATGACATTGCATTGCAAATAGCACGTCAAGCAAAGTTAACCGGTTCAGATGAAGAGTTTATCGTAGTATTCTGTGCTATGGGTATCACTGCTGAAGAATACAATTTCTTCCGTGCTGATTTAGAGAGAACAGGTGCGCTTGAACATGCGGTTTTATTCGTTAACTTAGCGGATGACCCTGCTGTTGAGCGTATTATCACACCTCGTCTTGCTTTGACCGCTGCAGAATACCTTGCATTCGAAAAGGATAAACACGTATTGGTGATCTATACCGATATGACAAACTACTGTGATGCTCTACGACAAATTGGTGCTGCTCGTGAAGAAGTTCCAGGGCGTCGTGGATATCCAGGTTACATGTACACTGACTTAGCAATGCTCTACGAGCGTGCTGGATTGGTTAAAGGAAAGAAGGGCTCAATCACCCAATTCCCTATTCTGACAATGCCTGGTGACGATATTACCCATCCTATTCCGGATTTGTCCGGTTATATTACCGAGGGTCAAATCGTTATTTCTCGTGAATTACATCAACAAGGTATCTATCCGCCGATTAATGTATTGCCTTCATTGTCCCGTCTAATGGGTTCATGTATTGGAGAGAAGACAACTCGTGAAGACCACAAGTCTGTTTCCGACCAGATGTATGCAGCATACGCACAAGGCCGTGAACTACGTGGTCTAGTAGCAATTGTTGGTGAAGATGCGCTCAACGAACGTGATAAGCAACTACTGGAATTCTCCGGTGTTTTTGAAGACAAGTTCCTTCGCCAATCCCGTGATGAAGACCGCAGTATTGAAGAAACACTTGACCTATGCTGGACTTTGATGTCCGCAATCGATACCAAATATCTAGTACGTTTGGACCAAAAGTGGATTGACAAGTATCACCCTGATAACCGGAAGTGAACTTTCTAACGTAGAATTGAAGAGAGGTGAAAGTTATGGCACTTGATATTAAACCAACACGCAGCGAACTTATCAAACTCAAGGGCCGCATTAAGCAAACCAAGAATGGGTATAAACTTCTCAAGATGAAGCGTGACGGTCTTTTCCATGAATTCCGCAAGTTGCTGTCTGATATGATTGAAGCAAAGCGCGACCTTACCGTCACTTATCGACTAGCAAAGCAACGCATTGACTTAGCTAATGCGATTGAAGGTGGTTTGGCAGTTCGTGCTGCTGCAATAGCCAATACAGCCACTCCGCAAGTTGAAGTTGAACGCCGAAACATTATGGGTGTTGTAGTGCCAAGTGTCAGTGGGAGTAATTTGAAGTCAACATTTTCTGAAAGAGGTGTTGGTTACATTGGTTCTTCACCATATGTTGATGAGGCTAGTGATTCCTTTGGTAATTTAATCGAGAAGATTGTCCATGCTGCTGAAATGGAAGGTACACTGAAAAGATTACTGTCAGAAATTGAAGCAACAAAGAGAAGAGTCAATGCACTTGAGTACAAGGTAATTCCTGAATTAGAAGAAGCAAGAGTTTTCATCCAACTTCGCCTTGAAGAAATGGAAAGAGAAGAAACCTTCCGCCTAAAGAGATTCAAGAATAAGTGAATTTTTTCACCAATATCTTCACTACAGTTGAGGCTGTGTTAGGGATTGATTGAAGACGGAGTGGTGTTGAGCGTTATCTTGAGGTGGCTGTTGCATGAGCGATGATAATGATTCAACAGTTGACCCTGAACAGATGAATGCTCACAAGAAAGCGTGGGACCAGTACGCTCTTTTGGCGAATATTCTAGGCAGAGAATATTACTTGATTGAGCAAGTTGGTGGTCGATGGCCTAGTTGGGTCATAGATGTCAAACAAGATGGAGATGTTCATGAATCTTTGAAAAAGGTCAATCATCATTTAGATAAACTCGGTTGGATGGTAAGACTAACCGAAGATGAACCTTGGTTGGCAACAATTCTTCCAATACCAGACAGACAATTTCCTCCGATAACAATGCACATTTTCTTGTGGTCGATGACTGCATTAACAGCAACATTAGCGGGGTCGTTGTGGATAGAACACTCCTCTCCTTCTGAAGGTTGGTTCGGTCATGGACTATTCATTGATTCATTCATTGGATTCACCTTACCAATTTTAGCAACGCTCTTTATTGCATCACTAATACAGGTCAAGGTTGCAGCAAAGCAGGGCCTTAGAATCGGGCATATTGCTCCAATTCCAGACATTTCAATTGCCTTTTGGTCCGTGGGATTATTTTCACCATCATCATTAATATGGCCTTTCGGCCTATTGCTAATTTCAACATTACCTCGTATGAGTTCACGCCCATGGGATAATCGGAAGCAATTAGGTACGATATCACTTATCGCTCCATCAATAATGATCTGTAGTGGATTTATTTTGTGGGCCATTGGATTATTCCTGACTCCCGAATTGGTTGAATTAGTTTCAGCACCTCGCTCTATAGAACCTCCGCTGATTGTTGAATTAGTTGCACTCGCATTTTTTGATGATGTCCACATTAGACTTGCTTGGGCACATCCATTGGCAAAAGCAGGTTCAGTTCTAACATTCTTTGGATGGATTTCGCTGTTGCCTATTCCAACATTCCCAGGTGGCAGATTGATGGTCGCACGCCTTGGTTCTGTGATGGCTAGAAATTCTGGGACCCAAGTTAGGTTATTCTTTGTGATTCTAATTTTTGCTTGGTTATTCAATGCCTTTGATGGTTTTTCAGTTTGGACTCTTGTACTTGCGTTAATATTGCCATTCTTGTATTATATGGGTGGAGAACCCGGAATACCGATAGTATTGGACGAACCTGCAGGATTAGATGTTACAACAGAAAAGAGACTCGGTATCTTCTTTTTCTTGTTTTTCATGCTAGCACTACCAAGTCAATCTCCAGTATTATTGCATGATGAATGGCAAGCACCATTAGAATTCCAATTTGATGAAATTGAGGCAGCATCAAGGGGCGATGATGGTGTTTGGACGACCAA
>DUCL01000149.1 GCA_012959845.1 Candidatus Poseidoniales archaeon | reverse complement strand
TTGGAATATGTCGCATTATCACATGTAGAAACCCAAGAGGTATTTGTCAAACCACTAGTTGCATTCCAAGTTACAATTGAAATCGCTGTGCTAATACCTGTTGAATTATTTGAACCAACACCTGTTGAATTATTTGAGCCAATACCTATTGTATTATTTGAGTTTGAAAGAAGTACTACATCATCATTTGAATCATTATTGACATCGCCAATAACCATGTCCAAAAGTTGTCCCACTTGTAACATTCCTCCACTGAGTTGTGGAGAAAATGACATATTCATATCCGCCGTATATAATGAAGCTGAATGTGGCAATAAGATGGGGTCTGAGGTAGACCAATTTGATCCATTTGAAGGGAGTACTTTGTATGTAGAGGAATCATTGAATGTATTTTGATGTGCAAAATTACCATATCCTGTGCCTGTAAATGCCCACTCATTACTACCATCTTGGTCAATATCTAACCACACGCTACCAGGGCTGGTTTCGCTAGCATCGGCTTCGATTAGGAAAGATGCGCTGTTAAAGGTCACATTACGTGGAATTTCAATAGCAGATGTATTATTTGTTGTGGAGCCTTGTAAGTTGACCTCGACGTTAGAAAAGCCACCTGCAAAGACATTTACAGAGCCTGTAGTTCCGTTTGCTGAAACTAATACTGCCGCCCAAGGGTTTAGCACTAGTAGTGCAATGAAAAGAAAAACTGCCCCTCGCTTATGTCGTTGCATAGTATCCTCTCTATACACTGACGAACAGTTCCCCTTGAAGTTACTTACGCATAAATACTTCAATAATGAGTGTGATTCCCCCCCCATTATTTGATAATGGGGCTGATATATCAATAAATGTTATAATAATTTAATAATATATTTCATTCTGTAAATGATGATGATTCAACGCTAATGCAACAAAACTATCTCTAAAGGGTTATCAAGGCCCAATACTACGCACATATAGGGGAGAGCACATGTCTGGTTCAAATCGAGTATCCATCACTGCAGGTGATATTGAAATAGAATTAGAAGGCGCTACTATCGAAGTCAATGAAAAACTTGGCATGATGAAAGAAGAGGACACATGGACGATTCTTCTTGAAAGAATTAGAGATGCAAGAACTGCGGCGATAGATGCGGCTCAAGCGGCTGCTAAAGGTGCAGGTTTACCCGAACGTGGTTCAGCCTTCGCCGCATTGTTATCCAATTGTAGTTTAACCAAAAAACCAGACCAAGTATTAGGTGCGATTCACTATTTAAGGGAAGTTGAATCTTTAGATGATGCACCTCCAAGAGTAATCAATAAATTGTTTGAAGATGCTGGTTTTGCACCACCTGATAATTTATCGCTTTACCTAAACAGGTTAAGAGAACGTGGTTTCTTGGAAATCCCGGAAAACACAGAAGATAAGAACAGGTATGCAATTCTGACTGCTGCGGGCAGGGAGCATTTGAACAAACGGTCATCGGCTTGAGGTGTTATTATGGTGATGTCTGGCGGTGGAAGCACAGATGCAAGCGACCCTGACGAAGAGCCTGTAGTGTTAGACTGGTCTTATCAAAACCATACAGAAGGGTTGTTGCGCGGCGGAAAACATTGTGGTTCCAATTTTAAACGGGCCATCTTAGACAATGCTGATTTAACTGAAGGGGATTTTTCTGAATGCGATTTTAGTAAGGCTTCGATGGTCGGCGCAGACTTGATGAAATCGGCTTTTGATGGTGCTGATTTTAGAAATGCCGACCTCCGTAAAGCACGATTGAATTTATCCAATTTCAGAAATTGTAAGATGAAGGGCGCTGACCTTAGAGGAATTAGAGGGAGATATGCGATCTGGCAGGGTTCTGATTGGTGGAACGCCAAAGTAAATGAGGACTTAGAGAAAGTTTTAGCAAAGAAATGGCCTCGGCCAAAAGATGATTGAATTTCATTCCTCTTCCTGTACGAGGAATACTTTATCTTCACCATACAAGGCCATTCTTGCTGCTACGTTGAACAATGGCATTACTGCTAAAGCGATACACACCGCCATGCAAACACCGCATAAGTACATCATTACTTCATATGTCAAAGATAGTGGCCCATGCAAGGTTTCTATCGCTGCTTGATTCAATTGATAACTTCCAGCAACTCCACCAAGGAATCCTATCGTTGCTCCTGCAATTGACAATTTGGCGCCAATAGGGTTTAGTTTGAATAATAATGGAGCCCCGATAAATATCAAAATTGCTGCAATCCCAAGCCCAATCGCCCTTAAGAGATATCCTCCAGAGTCTCTCGCAGCATCGTGGAAACTCTGGTAATCATCAACCGATAATTCCACTTCGCTTTGCGAATTTAGTGTTTCTAAAATCTCTTCGACTTCGGATTCACTCAGGTCTTGAGCTGAATCTAGTTGCCAATCACCATATGCTTGAATTGCGATTAATACCGCCCCTATCATCAACAATATCGCAACCGTTTTTGGCCCTTTTTTATCTGCTCTAACCGCTAATATATCGGAAGGGATTTGGGGTCCTTCGGGGATTGAATCTTCCTTTCCCATCATAATAGAAATTCCCAATTCATCACTAATAGTAGAAATCGCTTCATTATTATCTTCTGTAGGATTAATCGTAATGTTCAGATTCACGTCACCCATTACAACACTGTCTTGAATCGGAATAGATTCTCCCCAAGCCCCTTGGGTTTCTGAATCACTCATGAAATCTCCTCAGAGAGGTGCTTTTCTAATCCTGTGATGAGATAGTCAGGGATTGGTTGTGGCTGCAATGAGTCTATGTCTACACACACTGTTACTTGTTTACTAGTCCACAATAATTCATCATTTTGATTGTGAAATTTATAGTTCCAGGTCACTGATTTACTACCGATATTATCTATCCAAATCGTTGCTATTACTTCATCTCCGTATCGCATTGGTGCAATAAAGTCGGATTCGAGGTGAACAATTGGAAAACCTACTCTCTTCTCGTTGAATAGATCTGGATAACTGATTTCACACATTTCCAACCAGCATTGTTCAAAGAATCTATGTGATAAATCAAAGATTCGGGGATAATATGCGATGTTTGCTCCATCGAGCATTGCAAATTCAACCGGTCGTGA
>DUCL01000148.1 GCA_012959845.1 Candidatus Poseidoniales archaeon | reverse complement strand
CACTTACCATGGAGGATTTCATTTGTTTCATACGCAATGATAGTGAATTTTGTCCACTCGGCCCCCCATCATCAATTCCCAATGCGAATGGGCCTCCTTTAGCTACAATTGGTAAGGCCAAATATGTTGCAATGAATCCACCTATATGCGCCATATGCGCTACATCGCTAGCATTGCCTAAACCTATTGTTGAATAGGCCCTTAATATCTCAAGTGCAAAATATAGTAATGCGATTAATGTCACCGGCCATTTTCTAATTAATATCAATGGAAATGGAATTTCATCCTTTGGCCAACCGGCCAAATATGCACCCAATAATCCAAAGGCTGCTCCACTGGCTCCAAGTGAAGGAATATTGGAATCTAAATTGAAAATATACCAAGCGAATGAACCACCGAATAGCCCAATGAAATAGATTTGAAGGTAACGCTTACCACCGAGTCTTTGCTCGAGAGGAATCCCTACCAAGGCCAATATTACCGTATTTCCAAGAACGTGGGTTGCATCGAATTGGCTATGTAAAAATCCTGCTGAAAACAGTGTATGAAACCACATCGGACTAGATGCCCTCGAAGGAATTAATACAAAGTCACTCCACACCCAATATTGAACCAATTCCCATTGGGCGAAAAGTGTCCAAATGAATTGAATAACATAGCCAAATAGTACTGAAACGGTTAGGGAAAGGGCGTATGAAGTTTCATTCAATTTCGCATAGATAAGAGGCCCGATAATCACTGCAAACCAAATCAACAAAAAGAGCCATTCAACTACGCCAAAATACGACATTAGATAGCCCATGTTTGTGGTTTGAGGTTCCGGACTTATGATTTATTGTGAGAATATTTGTCAATACTGCATTCTAACACGCTGTGAGAAAAGCGAATAAGTAGGGCTTTGTGCAGTGAATATGTCCGATGTGCTACTGACTTTTGAGTCTGTTGAAATTCGTCGTGGCATGAGTATTGTAGTCAGTGACTTTTCCCTACGGGTGTCTTCGTCTGAAGTCGTAGTACTGCACGGTGAAAACGGTTGTGGAAAATCAACAATTATTGAAGCAGCAGCACGTATTTTACCTATTGAAAAGGGCCAGATATCACAACATGGAAAAATGGTAATCGATAGTGAGGGTAGAAGGATGATGCCAACTGTACCATTCGGACTGACACTCCAACAAAATGGCCTTGTAGGAAGCGATACAATTTCTGAGCACCTCACCAACATGATGTCTATTTGCAAAATGAAAACAAATTTGGCTCCGATTCTAAAGCAATATTCACTCGACCACCGTAGTAATGATTTGATAGCTCATCTCTCCGGTGGACAACAACGTAAGGTCTCTGTTATCGCTGGCCTACTACCCGCCATGATCTCAAAATCACCGCGTCTTATTTTGCTGGATGAACCCGATGCTGGCCTAGATGATGATGCAATTCAAACCTTATGCCAACATATTAGCAGTCTCAGATTAGCAGGCCATGCCTTCTTGATAGCAACGCATGATGAACGGATTCTAAAATGCGCAACACGCATCAATAATCTAAATCAAGATGTTGAGCAAAATCCACCACAAGGTGAAATGTGGAAAATACCTGAAGTTGAAGTTGTAGCATCAAATAATTTTATTAAAGTTGGATTTACATATAATTTCAAGACAAAAGCTGGTTTTGCCAATAATGGAATCGCTGGATTTCTAACATTGGGAATTCTATTGTCATTGGTTGAGCCTTTTGAACTGGATAATTTACCTGGACTCAAAATGGGTTTTGTGTTATTACCCGCATTCGTTGCAGGACTATGCGGAGACCCAGTTGTAAATTTGCTTCGTGAAAACAGGGCTTTGGACTGGTGGCAAGCCAATACTGCAACTCCAAGAGCGGTAATATTGCCAATGATTGGCGGGGCGGTATTAACAACTATGTCCTCGTATATTTTCCTTGAGAATTTGCAAATAATCGTTGTCATTGCAGGTTCTCTATCCACTCTATTCTGTTCACTTATTATTGGATTTTTACAATTATCAACAAATAAATTGTCAAGGCCTCAAGCGGTTTTCATCAGATTATTAACTCCGATTTTGATCTTACCTTGGTCAATTGTTGTCAATGAACTAACAGCATATATCTAAAGCACTATTGAAAACCATACTACGGAGGAAATATCATGGGAGAACGAACTAGAATCTGCTTTCTTAGCCTCGGATTCGTTGGAATCATGAGCACACTCTATCTGGGATTGATGTGGGCTCCAAGCGTTGCTATCGATGCTTTTGAATCTCCTGCAGCACAGAGAATTTTCTATTGGCATGTACCATCCGCATGGGCTGCATTCATTGCTTTTGCAGTTCTATTTGTCGGCTCTGCATTATGGTTTTTCAAGCGAAGTCCAACCGGTTGGAGACTACATGTTGCTGGAGCAGAGGCTGGATTAGCCACTGGTTTGATGACGGTTTGGTCTGGGACTATTTGGGGTTCTGCAGAATGGGGCACACCATGGGATTGGAGCGATGTTAGACTCAATACATTTGGTCTGTTGACATTACTCGCATTATTCCTTGTTTTGGGAAGGCGCTCACAACCAGACGGAATTGAAACAAGGGATACATTCTCCACTTTCGGATTGTTCGGTTTTGTCCTTGTCCCATTCACCTATATCGCTACACGAATTTGGGTAATTCGTCATCCAGGTCCAGTCGTTGCAACTGGCACAGGTGGTTCGCTACAGTCTGATATGGCATTGGTTTTATTCATCGGTGCAATATCATTTACTCTTTTTATCATTGGACATATCTTGACTTCAATGCATATTACCAAACTTGAACAAAGAGTCGAGATGTTACAAAGCGAAATAGATAGGAGTGTTTGAAATGGAAGGAATGAGTTATTTGACAGTTGCATATTTAGGAATGATTACAGGAATTGCAATTTGGACTTGGACTGTTTTTGCACGAGCAAAAAATCTTGAAGCACGTATTCATGCTATTGAAACAAGTTTAGGAAAGGGTGAGATTGAAGCGGATAGTATAGCATTACAATCGGCAAAAAGTGACGATGATAAAGCCACAGGTTGAAAACAAGTAATTCAACCCAAGACTGAGGAGG
>DUCL01000147.1 GCA_012959845.1 Candidatus Poseidoniales archaeon | reverse complement strand
CGATTGTCATTATCTGGAATGAAATTAGTTACTTCACCATACTTTCCATCATTGAATTGTTCATAATCATACATTGCATTCATCAACACTGAACCATCAGCGACGAAGATAATTTTGCCTCCATCATTGGGGTCACAAGTTGAACGTGCACATGCTTCTATGCTGAGATTGAATTGGCCCCACAAATCAGGTGTTTCGGTTGTGATTTCACTTCCTACCCAAATCTCTCCATCTCCATTGACATCTACTGTCGCTTCATTACTCGTGACTGCACGAATAGCAACTTCAGGAAGTGCACCTTGTACACCTGGCATCAATTCTAATCCAGTAATATTGTTGAGAAGTAATTTGTATGATGGGTCAAAATTAACAACACCATTATTCCAATGATGGCCACAAATGCCAGCATCTTCTTTGCTCATTGCATTCCCATCAAGTAACTTGCAAGGGTGCGTTCCTTCACCATTTTCTCCACCCCATCTCTCATGATGTGTTACAGTACTGAGGTCCAATTCAGTACCATTCATTCCGCAAGGGTTAGCCTGTATGCACATCCAAATATAATTGAAATCAAGTTCTGTCGCATATGTAGTATCAAATAACTGATAGCCATTATAGCGAACTCCAAAGGCTTCAGCAATAGTCCCAGCAAAGCCAAAATCTTCGAGGACCACTGCTGTTCCTCCGGCTTCAACAAACTCTACAATCGCATCAACTTCTGATGGTGAATAACCATCGTCTGTTGCGATTGTGATAAAGCCATCATCATCAAATTGAGGTAGTGAGAGCGTATCTCTTTCGACACCAGCAACAATGAAAGTAGTATTTCTAGGATCTTCAATATCCGCAAGTAATAGCGGAGATGATACCAATGAACGAGTTTCTATTCCCACATCATTCAAATCTTTCCTAAATGCAGACATATCATTCCAGTCATCATCATATGCTGATAATTGGTTTGTATTTGAGATATTGACAAAATTGAGTAAAATCGTCATCAATAACAAGGATAGAACAAACCAAAATGCGGCTTGTAATCCGAGTCTTCGATAATTCAATTCGCTGAGTTCAACCATAATATCACCCACTAGAGCATAATTCCGACAAAGCCACGCAAGCATATTGGTTTAGAAGGTTGCCCTTAATTGACGATAATATGCTCAACACAATCAAACCCACTCGAGGTTGGAAATGCCCTTAAAACAACTGTTTCAGCACTTTTGCAGGGAGATTTAACGCGTTAAATGAACTTTTGTTGCAATTCTTGAAACTTCTGCCACCGGTACGCTAACAACTCCATCTTTCGCGACCCAAGGCAATAATTCAGCACTCAAATCTTTGCCAATTTTGACTAGGAATTCTGTTATTACTCCTAACTGGTTGTCAAAAATAATATCAATTAATTGCCCGAGTACTTCACCGTGAGAATCCACGACTTCTCTTCCAATTAACTCTCGACCAAAGATTGCCATTTGCCTCACTTCGCTCCGTAATATCGCAACGAGGGGCTAAACTCCTTCAATGCGTCGCCAACAAGTGGCCCAAATCACATGGTTTCCATGCCAAATCCACTGTCACGGTCGCGCTTGATATTTGACAATCCAGAAGTTAATCTCTCTTCCATCTTTTGATAGTATTGTAGCATCTCATGTGTAACTGTAGGACGGACACGGGAAATTGCTTCCTCAAAGTGAGTTTTAGTAACCCTCTTCTTTTTCGCCCTCATTGCAATCAATGCTGCTTCGCGACATACTGACTCAATATCTGCACCAGTAAATCCTTCCAATCTACCGATAATATCCTTCATAGAGAACTTACTCAAAGGCATTCCACTCGAATGGATATTGAAGATTTTCTCTATAGCTGCTGCGTCTGGTGGAGGGATGTGTAATACTCGCTCAAAGCGACCACTGCGGAGCAATGCTGGGTCGATCATCTCTGGCCTATTGGTCGCAGCGATGACGATGACACCATCCAATGATTCAACTCCATCCATACTAGCCAATAATTGATTGACAACACGATTCGAAACATCGCTCCCATCAGAGGAAGAACTCGAACGCATACTGGCTATCGATTCAAACTCATCTAGGAAGATAATCGCCGGTGCAGCTTGCTTGGCTTTCTTGAAGATTTCACGAATTGCACGCTCAGATTCACCGACCCACTTTGAAATCATTTCAGGTCCCTTAATGCTAATGAAATTTGCTTGTGCTTCATTCGCAACAGCCTTAGCAAGCAATGTTTTCCCAGTTCCTGGCGCACCAAATAATAAAATGCCGCGCGGTGGTTTTATTCCAAAATGTTCGAATGCTTCAGGTTTGGTTAGAGGCCATTCAACCGATTCTTTTAGTCTGTCCTTAACTTCTTCAAGACCACCGACTTCGTCCCAAGTAATCTTTGGAATCTCGACATAAATCTCACGCAATGCTGAAGGCTCTATGTCCTTGATAGCGCCTTTGAAATCATCCATTCTGACCTCCATTTTCTCCAATACTTCCGGAGGAATTGTTTCTTCTTCCAAGTCTATTTCTGGTAAATAACGGCGTAGTGCAAGCATTGCTGCTTCACGAACTAATGCGGCAAGATCAGCTCCAACGAATCCATATGTATTGTCGAGTATCCAATCTACATCAAAATCATCAGAAATTGGCATACCACGTGTGTGAACATCCATTATTTCATTTCGTCCTTCCCTATCGGGGACGCCTATCTCAATCTCTCGGTCAAAACGACCAGGACGACGTAGTGCAGGGTCCAGTGCATCTCTACGATTTGTCGCACCGATGACCACTACATTTTCACGGCCTTGCATTCCATCCATTAGAGTAAGCATTTGAGCAACGACTCTTCTTTCCACTTCTCCGCTAACATCTTCTCTCTTTGGACAGATTGAGTCGATTTCATCAATGAAAATTATCGCTGGTGAATTCTCACTTGCTTCGTCGAAAATCTCACGTAATTGTTTCTCTGATTCACCATAATATTTGGAAATAATCTCGGGCCCGTTAATACTTTTGAAATGGGCATTGACTTCGTTTGCAACCGCCTTTGCAATCATGGTCTTTCCTGTTCCAGGAGGCCCATGTAATAGAACTCCCTTTGGTGGGTCAATACCTAAAC
>DUCL01000146.1:10237-18820 GCA_012959845.1 Candidatus Poseidoniales archaeon | reverse complement strand
CTAAAAAGCGATGACTGGAACGAAGATTGGAATACAACCGAAGCATCTCTACGCGATTCATGTTTGGCAAATGGAGTACATCCAGTGTGGGTTTCTATCGGCGAAAAAACTGGCGTGTTGGGAATCTTTGCAGGTTTTCCAAAGGCTAAGGTCAAGGAACAAGTTAGTGCAGAAATGGACATTTCACTCGGGAGAATTAATGTTGAAAACACAAATGAGTTAACACAGGTATTGGAAACGCTAACCAACTCTTCAAATGATGCAGGAATCCATGTAGCATACCAAAAGGTGGCGAGTCAAATAAAAAATAATAGAACATTGAAAGTTGGTTCCGAATTACTTGAGTTAACAGGCCCCTCATCAATAATTAGCGTTCTATTACAACTAGCAAGCGGTTCTGATGCGAGCGATTCTTTGAAAGAATTGGCTAAACACGATTCACAATTGGCATCAGAATTGTCAGATTATTGTGCATTGAAAAGCGGGGTTGTCAATGATTGGCAACAAAGCCGTAGTATCACAGGAGATGATACATTATCTCAAGCCCGCCGATTATTTGCTTGGCAAAGCCCTCCAGCGGATGCTGGCGAGTTGACAAGCGAAGAACTAAACAATGGTCTTGATATTTTGCGAGAAGGAAAAGCAAAACAATCTCAAATTGAAAAGTTGCTATGGTGGAGATTATCTGCACTGCATCGTGAAGGCAAGGGCCAAGATGCTGTCGAGGTATTGATTTCTCTGCAACTCGAAGCCAGTGCTGACCTTACCACCCTACTGCCTCTTATTGCCGATTTGCCAGGTGATTCAGCCACTGAATGGTTGAACCAACAGATAATCAGTTTAGATGAAATGGCCCTAATACAAATCTCTTCATCTCATAATATTGATGCTAATTCTAGAAGTTTAGCGATTAAGATATTACAAGATTCGAGTGGAGAAGCTTGGGAACAAGTGATTACTGTAGCGATTCCATTATTCACTCAAACAATGGAATTGCGAAGGCTAGCGAGAATCATTGTCAGCGATGAACTAGTTGCTATTTCTCATCCCTATGAAACACTACTTGTTTCTCATCTTCTTGCAGCAGGTAAAGATAATAATCTGTGGGTTGAAGTCAGAAATTCAAGAAAAATATCTCTCAAACATATTCATACCACTGATGCACCAGAAACATTTTCTACAACATCTGAAGCGCTATTGATGCTATTGGAAGGCTCTAATATTACCGATAAACGTCTTACTTCACTATTGGATAAAGGGGGGTTGAAAGCATTTGGAGAAATACGCCAAGCACTCGGAGATGGCGGCGATGGAATCGCATCGGCAAAGAGCCTTGATGATTTGAGTAGTTGCGTAGAAACAGTAACGCTAAGCCCAATGGAACGTAATTTATTCAATACAGTAATCTCAACTTTAAGATTAAATCGTGTTGGATTGATGTTACAAAATGGAACACAAGACGAGGAAGCAAGAACTACACTGGACACAATTCTCGCCGCAGATAATATTTCAACAGGATTGATTCACACCGTCCGCCATCTAGTATTGGAACATGATATTGGATTGCCATCACTTGTCTCATGGTATCAAATGAATAATCCACTATCTCCGTGGCATACTTTAGCAAGGGCTGCAGTTTCTGCTTCAAAGGATGATGAATTAAATTCAGCAAGGGATTATCGAAAGGCAGGAGACCATGAAGAATTTGATTATGAGCATTCAATTATGCTATACCGCAAGGCTTTGATCCATTTAGCATTCGCTTCACAGTGGAAAGAAGCAATTGAATTGTTAGAGGCTCAACCTGCATTGAAAACAGCACTAACACGCCGGTTCCAACTATATCTCAAGGTTTCATTTATCGCTAGTGAGCAAAACACGGATGAAGCGACGAAAATACTCAAAGAGTTTGTACGAAGGACGAAAATGGTTAGCGAAGAGAATGCTGATGGAGAAATGGAGCAATCTCCACGGACATATTATGCTGATGAAGAACTAGATTTGTTAAAATCATATCATCTTGAGCATGCACGTCCTTTACCGCGAGAACCTTTTGCAGGTAGGGTAACTGCAGCATTTAATTCATTACAGAAGAACCGCCGCCGGCAAAAAGGTTCTCTCGACACACGATTTATACAACTAATGCAGGGTAATCCAACTCTTAGTGAAATCTACGAATTGTCGACCAAAGCATCCGAGGACAAAGCAATTGATGGTTTGATGTTCTTAGAAAGAGCGCAAAATTCGGGTAAATTCACGCCTGTGGAATTAGGTCGTTTGGCCGATTCTGAACGTACATTATTCACTCAACACAAAAATCAGATTACAACTTCTAAGCGCCGTTATTTACGACATTTGAAATTGACCCCGTTGATTATTGTTGATACAAATATTCTAATTGATTCACTGGTACAGAGATTGGCTGCTTGTGTACAATTAAATGCTGATGCCAGCCTAGATATCGCCGGAATAGGAAATTTCCACAATGTTCTACTAAACCGGGCGAGAGATGACAAAGTCAAACTATGGCTGCCTAAGGTTGTCCAATCAGAATTGAGGTCATGGGCCAAGGGTATCGATCGTCTAAGGGCGAGATTTTCAGATTCATTAGTTTCTCCAGAGGTTTTGAAATCAACATTCTCTAAAGATGTAATCAATGAATTGGTTGAAGAAGTTTTATCGGATTTCAGCACTTGGAAACCACTTGATTTACACCTAGAAACAGAATCAAATAATTTAGAAAACACTGAAGCAGTATCCAAATTCCTCTTAGATTATTGCGATATTTATGAGGAATTAACCACAATGAAGCGGACAAGAGGGGAGCCTATTCGAACAGTGCTTGAGGACAAAGACATTTATCCTGAAGCACCAGACATTGACATTATGAAAATTGCAATGCACTTGTCAAACCAAGCATTACCGGGCATAGGTACTGTTCTAATCGCTACTCGCGATGGAGATTTCACCTTAGTAGCAAGAGCGTTTGAAGAACGGTTCGGATTTGGAGTTGCCAAGAACAGCAGAACACTAAATCTATGGATTCGCACATGAATTAATTATTATCCAGAGTAAATTGCAAGTTTTGCGATTACATATGGGAAATTATTGCATCTCCGAAATCACTACACGATAATAGGGTAGCACCTTCCATAAGACGTTCGAAATCATATGTTACTGTAGCAGCAGATATTGCACCTTCCATGCCCTTGACAATTAGGTCAGCAGCCTCGTGCCATTCCATGTGTCGTAACATCATTTCAGCAGATAGAATGATTGAACCTGGATTAACTTTGTTCATTCCAGCATATTTTGGGGCTGTTCCATGTGTTGCCTCAAAAATAGCAATACCATTGTCGTAATTGATATTAGCACCAGGTGCAATTCCAATACCTCCAACTTGTGCGGCTAAAGCATCAGAAATGTAATCTCCATTGAGATTCATTGTAGTCAGCACACCATATTCAGCAGGCCTTAGAATAATTTGCTGGAGCATTGCATCAGCGATAACATCCTTGATTGTAATCGTGTTTCCAGTATTCGGATTTGTTAGAGTGCACCACGGGCCTCCATCAAGTTCACTCGCACCGAATTCATCTTTTGCTAATTGATATCCCCAATCGCGGAATCCGCCTTCTGTAAATTTCATGATATTGCCTTTGTGAACTAATGTAACACTTTCTTTGTCGTTTTCAATTGCATATTTGATTGCAGCTCTTACAATACGTGCAGTACCTTCTTGGCTAACAGGTTTTATTCCAATTCCAGATGTTTCTGGGAAGCGGATATTTTCAACACCCATTTCATTTTGCAAGAAATCAATGACCTTTTTGACTTCAGGAGAGCCAGCTTCCCACTCAATTCCAGCATAAACATCCTCTGAATTTTCGCGGAAAATAATCATATCAACATTTCCAGGTTCCTTCACAGGAGAAGGTGTTCCTTCATACCATCGCACTGGTCTAACACATGCATATAAATCCAATTTTTGTCTAAGTGCTACATTTAGTGAACGAATCCCACCGCCGACAGGAGTTGTAAGTGGTCCCTTAATCGAGACCAACCCTGAGCGCATTGCATCAAGAGTTTCTTCTGGAAGCCATTCTCCGGTTGCCTTGAATGCCTTTTCTCCCGCCAATACTTCTGACCAGACAATTTGCTTTTGCCCAGAATAAGCATTTTTGATTGATGCGTTAACAACTTTCATCATTACCGGAGTAATATCAACTCCGATTCCATCTCCTTCAATATAGTATATAATTGGATTATTTGGTACCTTAAGTAGGCCATTTTCCATAGTTATTGCAGTTCCAGACATAGCACTCGGGTTGAGCCACCGGCATCCCCTTCAAGAATCAACCGCCCTATTACAGTTAATGCTTGCAAGCATTTCAAAACCTGTGGCCATATGGTTGTGTCATGCAGAGCAAGGTTGAATGGTTTGGAGAACACGGACTCAAATGCACCAATTCCAATGGGCAGAGCCTTGATTTGGATTGGGAAACTGGCCCAAGTCCGATGCAAGTAACACTACAAATGGTTGGAGCATGTTCTTTGGTTGATGTCGTAATCGGTTTGAAAGAACGACCATTTTCCAAAGTTTGGGTTGAATTAGATAGTATTAGAGAAGAACAATCACCGCGCGTATTCACTTCAATTGAGATGACATATCATATTGCAGGTGATATCCCACAGAATCTAGTTGAACGAATTGTAGCAAAGAGTCATGAAAAATATTGTAGTGTTTCTAATATGATAAATCAAACTGCAAAAATTACTTGGAGAGTAGAAATGCATGATTGAAACATTAGGTTATTCCCCACAATGAAATTACAAAACTAGTTCGTATATGGGGAGGTTGAGAGAGCATGAGAAGTATGGGGTTTTGTAGAGTAAAATTATTGGTTTTGTTCCTCTTCCTCATCCTACTATTCGCACCATCACTGGCCCAAAGTGTCCCATCAGGAGTCGGAGATGTTGCTAACGATGGTTGTCTTTGCCACGGGGCAAAATCACAATCAACCACTGTGATAATTGATGGAATCCCACAGCAATGGATCGCAAATAGCACTTACAATATGTCAATAATTATCAACAGCACAATCGAAATTTCACAACATGAAAATGCTCGGCAGGGCGGATTTAGATTGATGATAAATAATGGAACCGTCATTTTTGAGCAAAGTAATCATTCACAATTAATCAATGATGGATATACTCATACATCTGAGGGGAACCAGTTTAGGCAGTGGAATTTCTCCTGGACAGCACCTAGTTCCAATGATTCAGTTGTCACTTTTGTCGTACATGGAAATGCAGTAAATTCCGATGAGCAATCATCGGGAGATGCATGGAATTACTATTCTTACTCGGCAGCAGGTGAAGGATTTAGTGGAGTTATCGGCGAATCACCAAACTATTCAAATGAAATTCAAAATAGCGAAATCGCCCTACTCGTATTTGCAGTAATCTCCCTAGCAGGGTTATTTTATTACTCAATAAAATGAACTTCAATTGACGAATTCAATTTGGCGATTTCGTAACGCTCTAAGTTGGCGATTTTCACTCGCTCCATGAATTTGGTCACTCTTTACACCGGTCAGTACCAGCATTACGCGAATATCTTCACCTAGTGATTCATCAACAGCAGCACCCCAAATTATCTTGGCATGTGGACTTACTTGTTCTTGAATAATTTGTGCACAACGCTCGGCCTCTCCTAATGTGAGCGAATTGCCACCTACGACATTGATTAATGCACCTCTTGCATCTGTCGTATCAATCTCAAGCAATGGTGAGTTCAATGCCTCTAATGTGGCTTCTTCGGCTCTATTTTTACCCGAAGCAGCACCTAATCCAATCATGGCAACACCACTACCGGAATTGATTACTGAACGTAAATCTTCAAAGTCAAGGTTGACCATTCCATCGGTAGTCAATAATTCAGTAACACCCGTGATAGAACGAACTAATAATTCATCTCCAACTCTGAATGCACTGGCGATTGGTAAATCTTTCACACCTTCAATTTCCAGTAATCTTTCATTAGGAATCACTAAGATTGTATCACAATGTTCGCGCAGGCGTTCTAATCCCCATTCCGCATTTTGCTTTCTAAGAGACCCTTCTGATTTGAATGGGTAAGTTACGACAGCGATTGTCATTGCACCTTGTTTCTTTGCCAATCGAGCAATATGTCCAGCAGCACCAGTTCCTGAGCCACCTCCCATTCCAGCGGTAATAATAGCCAGTTGAGTATCGTTTGTGATTTTACGCAATGAAATTTCAGACTCTAATGCAGCAGCTTCACCCTTGGTAGGGTCGCCACCAGCGCCTCTTCCTCTTGCAGTTCTTCCAATCAGGACTTTATTCTTGATAGGAGACATTAGCAGTGCCTGAGCATCTGTGTTGATAGCATAACCAGTTACATAATCAGAATCAAATAGATCTTCTTCAAACAATCGACTGATTGCGTTGCATCCAGCACCGCCGACACCGTAGACTCTAATCCGCGGTTGTAGTGATTCTAACAAAGCTTTCAATTCTGCCTCATCACCGGTTCCAATAGGTGGATTATGTGCAGATGGCTTCGCTTGGTCTTCGTCAGAAAGTTCGAGAACACGTTCAATAAGATGACGCATATTGTTTATGCTCTCTCAAGTGCCCTTGAAGATACCGCTTCAAATCCACCCTATCATAGGGGTTTTGAGGGGTTCTATAATTTTCGGAATCAGTCACGAAGGCCTTCTTGAGTGACTTGGTAAACACATTCACCATCAGGTAAGTTAGGAGAGTCTACTAAGCGAGCGATTCTTCTTCCAGCCTTTGCTTTGCGCAGATATAGTCTAAATGTTGATGCGTGAGCAAGAATGTGCCCACCGATAGGCTTTGTAGGGTCTCCCCACATTGCATCTGGCTTAGAGTGAACTTGGTTAGTAACTAGAACTAGAGCATTATTTATTGTTGCTAATTGCTTCAAGTCTTTCAAGTGACGATTGAGTTTTTGTTGCCTATTAGCTAGCATTCCTCTGCCAATATATTCGGCTCTGAAATGGCTTGTTAGAGAATCAACGATGATCATCTTAACATTCAGTCCCTTACTCATTCTTTTGATTTCATCAGCGAGAAGCATTTGATGAGCAGAATTGTAGGCCCTTGCTACATGAATTCGAGCAAGAACTTTTTCAGGGTCTAATCCATATCCACGCGCCATTTGAGTAATTCTCTCTGGGCGAAAAGTATCTTCAGTATCTATGTAGAATATATCTCCATCCAGTCCACCTTCCTCAAGTGGAAGGGTGCAATTAACTGCAAGTTGGTGGCCGATTTGGGTTTTACCTGAACCGAATTCTCCGTATACTTCAACTAATGCTTGAGTTTCAAAACCGCCACCTAAGAGGTCATCAATTGATTGGACTTTGCTTCGCAATTTTTGTACTTGACGTCTTCGTTCTATTAATGCATGGCCAGAAATAAATCCGCCAATATTGGCCATTCTTTTCGCCGCAGCAATAATTTTAGCAGCAACTGCTTCGCCTAGTTCTGCTTGTTCTGCTAAGTCACCTGGTGCCATAACAGCTAATGATAAGAGGTCATCAAATCCAGCTTCCTGCAATTTCTCTGCAGTTGCAGGACCAACGCCAGGGAGTTCCTCAATCTTGACTTCCTCCTCATCGCCTTGTTCCATCAATGGGACTGGTTCCTCCAGCACCTCTTCATTCTTTTCTATCTTTATTTTCGCATTTTTCTTCGCTTTGGTCGTCATATTTTCTCACTTCCAACCCTCTCTGTGTATCCAATGGTATATGAAGAAACGAAACAGGGCTTGGAAAATATTTAGCGGTAATGGCAATCTATTGCTGGACTAAAGGCGTCACTGAAGGTAATATTTTCACTTTTAGTTCAGATTTACTGAAACTGAAACTGAATCCCTTTCTTTCTTGAGTGAAAGATTAGCGATAACTTTGTTGAAAAATTATTCCTCACCAACAGGTAATGGATTTGCCTCGCTCTCTTCAGCAAGGTACTTGATAGTCACATCATGATTTACATCAATATTATCTTCTCCTTGGTCAATTGTCACCGATAGAATCCAAATGCCTTTCATTACATTATATTGGTCATAATTCCATGAAGCATCTTGCTCATCACCAATTATTTCTGTATGAGTGCCCTGTTCTTCTTCTTCTGGGTCATTCAAGTGCCAAGTCACAGTAACTTGGTTTCCACCAAAGGGGAAATTTTGAGGATTCTCAACTGTTGATTTTATTTGAATAAATTCCGGTGGTTCGCATTCACAATCTGGTGTAGTATCAATATTCATATCTCGAGGAGTGGCAGTACTATCATCACTCCAGATTATTTGTTTTTCAATTCTCACAGTAATTGAGATGTTATTGTCATTTCCTTGGTCATCAATTGCGCCCAAATAAACAGTAAACAATCCATGAGTCATGTATGTATAGCGAATATCTGTGGTTTCATCAGCATTGACTTGAAGTTGGCTTGTTCCATCTCCAGGCACGACATAGAAATTTTGCATTTGTCCATTTTGAGATGTTGTTCGGGCAAAGTCAAAGGCTA
>DUCL01000146.1:0-10091 GCA_012959845.1 Candidatus Poseidoniales archaeon | reverse complement strand
CGTCAGAACCCAAACATCCAGCGATTGAGGCGCTCAGCATTACCGAGCAAAGTAACAATGGCACAAACCGGCTACCTCGCATGTATTGATGTGAGCGGTGCTGGTTGATGAACCCAATGCTTGAAAGCCCCTTTTGTTGTGTTGAATCACGAATATTGCAATTGAAATTAATGGATCATTAATCGGTGGGTTGAAAACGGGAGAACTTTGCGGCTTGGTTAACGAGGTGGGGTAGTCTGGATATCCCGTCGGGCTCATAACCCGGAGACCGGTGGTTCAAATCCATCCCTCGTTACTTTTCAACCGTATTCGTAGTAATCGTGTTTTGGATTCAATGCATCCAATGCAGACTGTAATTTTGCATTGGCAACAGCTTCACCTTTTTCTATAGCAGTAATTTCTCTTTCCAGCCTTCCTGCTTCGGAATTCACAGATGATTTTTGAGAGGTATGCACTCCACTTAGCGCCTGTAAAGTTGCAAGAAGCCTTTTTGCATCTTGGAGAGGCCTATTTTCTGGTTGAAGAATGAACACATCGTTACTTTTTATTACAGGTCCAGCGGCGGCACAACAATTCAAAAGAACTTGCAGGCACTTCTTTTCAGGCCCCATAGCAACCACGGCTTCATATGCTGCAGCAACGTGGTTAGGGGCAAGTTTCTGGCATGTTGAATATGCTTTATTAGCAGGTCCATACTTACCCATTGCAGCGTGCAAATTACCTTCTCTTCTGTAATCTTCTGCAGGAGGTGTTAATTTTGGAATTAATTCCGGAGCATTTCTTTTCAAAATTCGTATCAATTTCTTGCGCTCTTTATGGAGAATTTTTACTATTGGAATTCCTTCTTTAGCCTTATCGCGTAGTAGCAAAATATCGCAGAATAATCGTAGTCCCTTTACCAGCATTACTTGAGAGTCAACTGCTCTTTTTTTGTTGGCCAATAGCATACTAGTAAATTCTGATGCCATTACCTCTGAGATTTCCATTCTTCCATCTTCAATATATCTCTCAATCTGCAGTAGGGTTTGTGCAGGATTGCTCATACCGAACATGATGCTCAAATGCTGCGTTTGCATCCTGCTCTATGATTGCTTCTCCATTTTCATTAAGTAAACAATTATTGCGATAGTACACAACAGCAGCGAGAATTTCAATCTAACAAGGGAGCAGCGGGCAATGTCTTTGTCGTTTCAACGCCATCGATATTACGGATTCTGTTGACCACAATGTTTGATAAATATCCGAAATCAGGGCATTCTAATTTCGCGAAGACATCATATTCGCCAAACAATAACAATGATTCAGTCACCTCTTCAACTTGACGCAAAGCATCTATCACATCATGTTCCTTTCCCGGTTCTGTAACGATTAACACAATCGCTGTTGCGGCTTTGTATTGCATCGGCCTTATCCCCCTTCATTCACTACATCTGAGCGCTTATGTTTAATGGTTCAGTTAAATGGCCCACCATGGCAGATGATTTGTGCATTGCAATTACCGGAACTCCTGGTACTGGAAAAACCAGTATTTGTGAATATATGGGGGAAAATGGATACGCATACTATTCAGTTGAAACATTAGCCGAAGAAAATGGGTGTCTCGGAGAAATAGATTCTGAAGATGATTCTGCACCAGTTGATATTCACGAGTTGGCAGATAAATGGCAATGTGAAGAGGCAGGAGTTGTATTTGTTGATGGCCACTTGTCCCATCTATTAGATGTTGAAGCGATTGTGGTATTGCGCTGTAATCCGAAGATTATCGAGACAAGACTGAGTCAACGCGGATATAGGGATAAAAAAATCGTAGCCAATATGGAATGGGAAATGATTTCTGGCGTATGGTCGGAGATGCTTGAATTTGAGATCGAAACTCCATGTTTAGAAGTAGATTCAACAGAAAAAACACCACAGCAAATATGTGAAGAAATACTTGACTGGATTGAAGAGGGTTGCCAATCGCTTAATGTCGAAGAGAACGCGACAGAGGCAATTGATTGGCTTTCGACCACTAGTTGAAAAAGCATAGAATTACAATACAACATAGCCACAAACCTCAACCCCTAAGGCAACTTCGCCGAGATAGGTGGAGTGAATGGCACTTGAAAAATTGCGCGACAAGTGGGAGATTTTTTTCGAACCGGTTTTCAATTGGTTGGGTGATACTAGCCCTTCTGTGCTCACTTGGGTCGCATTACCAATCGGCCTTCTTGGCGGTCTTGCAATAGCGGTAGCACCTATGGACGAGTTCGGTGCAACTTTGCTATTGGCTGGCGCATTATTGATGGGGATTTCAACGATATTAGATGGCCTAGATGGACCTTTGGCAAGAAGGAATGGGATGGTTACTCGCTGGGGCGATTATCTAGATCACACCTTCGATAGATTGCTGGATGGAACTTGGATTGTTTGTATTGCAGTATCCCCATTCGTTGGTGATATTTCATTCGGATTAGTTGTGGCATGGTTTACGTTGTTGGGCTCTTACATGGGGACACAAGCTCAAGCGGTTGCCGGAACAAGAAATTACCGTGGTTTTGGAAGGGCAGATAGAACGATAATGTCAATCGTTGCTCTAATTCTATCCGCTATTTTCATCTTCTTAGAAGTTGGAAGTTTTGGCAATTTCCCGTGGATATTTGACCACATTGAAATTAGTCCAATGAGTATAGTTTTGATCATTTCTGGGATTGGTGGAATCTACACCTTTTTGGTACGTTTCATTCAGGCTAGCCAAGGGATAAAAGAAATTGACCGAAACGACCCGCTACCTCAGCCAAATCAAGAGAAATCCGAATGAAATTGATTTTCATTTTATTATTTCCGCCCACCCCGTAGGGGTGGTTGTAATGGCAAATTTAGCGCTTTGAAGGCGACAGCGTATTAACGGGCTATTGCGACAAGCGTAATGATGGGTGAATTATCAAGTGAATTTGGCGGCATGCAAAAGGCTGTTTTTTTGGTGCTATGTTTGTTGTTAGCAATTACGCCATTAAGCAATGTTTCTGCAGAAGATATAGGTTCTCCTACAAGCCTACAAGCCCAAGATATTAATGCATTTTTTGACCCTATCAGTGAGACGACAACAATCACATGGCGCAACATTGATTCAACTGGAACTGAATTACAGGGGCTGTTTGATGCATCATACAATGTATATCGCAGTACTGAACCAATTGATGCCGTAAATATTCACAATCTAACAGCATTTGCTTCCGTAAGCGCTTGCACTCCTGCGTCCCTGACTCCTATATCCACCAACCCATTCGATTGTAGAGGAATAAACGGAACACATCAAGGACATTCAGTATCATTTTTGGTATCACCTGGGGTCAATGCGTCAACATATTATGCAATTACTACGGCAAATGAGACAGGCGTTGAAACCTATGAATTAGATTTCAATGCATCAAATTTATTTGAGCCAGTAATTGAAATAACTACTCCAGTTCGCACCCCTTACAATCTTGCTTCTAATTTTGATTATTCACAAAGTCAAACTACTCTTCAATGGGTAAATTACAATGATATTAATCCAATATTGCCTGAGACTGGTGATGACGCTTACCAAATACGTATTTGGAGAACCCCAATTCAAGTTTCCAGATCTAATGGATGGTGGGTATTGGATGATATTAACTCCGAACTGGTTCTAACCCTGCCTGCTGGAACCAGTAGTGTGGTTATTGACATACCAGAAAATACTGATAGGGATATCTATTATTCAATGACATATCTTCTTCCAAATTGGATTGCACCTGAAATTGATTATGAAGATGTCAGATTCCTTTCAAACAATGCGATGTCAACTATCACGATGGAAGATAACATGCCACCAAGTCAAGTGGATAGTATGTATGCTTCATTTACAGCAACTCCTGAAACGGGCGGCGGAACCACTTCAATAATATGGGCAGACCTTGAAGGTGAAGTTGGAGAAACCTATCAAATATACATGGCAGGAGTTTCATTTTCATCAGTACTAAATCCAGATGTGCAATTAATTGCTACGTTAACCGAAGGGGTTGAAGCCTTTGATTACGACGTACCTGTAGGTAGAATGGGTTATGCGTATTATTGTATTGTCACCGTTGATATTTATGGAATTTCAGATACCAATACCACCCAAAACAGTTGCCAAGGACCTGTGTTTGAGAATGCGTTCACTAATTGGATTGCTGAGCCAACCAATGTTTATGCTGAATTTATTGGTGATAAAACGACTAGAGTTACTTGGGATGACCAACTTGGAGTTGAAGGAGAGAGATATCATATTTGGAGATCTAATTATTTGGTAACCGGTTCACAATTCAACGGCGTAATCGGTTCAACAATTGACAATTATTCCGTAACTTGGCTTGGAACAGTCACCGATGGTATTGGCGTATTTGATGTAACTATTGAAGATGACATTATTCCGGAGAATTCGCATTACTTTGTTACCAGTGAGGCATTATATGGCCACATTAACGGAACATATCACTACACTGAATTAATTCAAAATTATTGGGGGCCAATATCAGAAGATACTCGTTCTCCAAATCCACCTAGAATAAAAGAAGCATATGCGGTAGGAAGCATCAATCAAATTACTCTAGAATGGTTTAATGAGATTGAAATCGATGAATCATATACAATTTGGCGACACATGGGTGAACCATTTGGCGAGGATAGAGATGAGCTTTCTAACAGTACTGATGATGGTTGGGAATTGGTGATGGATAATATTGAGGCAGGTGCTTCAAGTCAAACATCATTTGTTCGGCAAATTCCAATTGCAGATTCTATTAGCAGAGATGTTTGGTATGCCATAACAATCGCAGACCAATATAACAATGAAAATAATGAAATATTCTCTGGAATTGGTGGAAATGCATACCAAGTAACAGAAGATACAATGCCTCCAGAAGCGATATTGAACATAATCACCGATGAGGGTGATGAATTCACTAGCCCTTCATTAATTGAGGGTTCATACACGATTCTATTGCAATTAAATGAATACTTAAAAAGTCAGCCATATATCAACATTACAACCATTACCGGTGGCGATATTACGGTTGGAGAGTCTCCAATGTCCATGATGGTTGAAAATTTCAATAATCCCGATTTAGGTCCAGTTTATTCTTTTGACTTTGAAATAACAGCTCAAACAAATGCGGGCCCAATGTTAATTACAGTGACAATGACTGATACTTCAGAAAATGAAGCAATAATCGAGTGGACGGATAGGGCGGTTGATGCACAGAGGCCTGAAGTAACAATCTATTCTCCTTCAAGTAGTAATGATGGTTCAAAATATCTATATGGTAACAAAATCAACATATTGGCTGGAGCCGAAGATGATGTGAGAATTGTTTCATTCCAATATAAATTAGTCTATCATTATGGTGGAGTTAGTGGAAATGCTCTAGCAACTCCATGGTCAAATGCAGATGGAATTACTGACTTAAATGGTGATAACACTTCATTGACAATGGATTTAGATTTGACATCGGGCAGTTTTAGTCCTGGGCAACACGCAGTATCTGTTAGAGCAATAGATTCGGCTGGTAATGAGGTAACAGAGACAGTACAATTCATTGTTGATTATTGCCGTAATACCCTCAATGGAACAACGTTCTGTAGCTATGAGGAAAAGCTTGCACCTCCTTTGGAACCTCTTGTAATCGAACCAGGATTTACTGACCCACCATATGTTGTTGTATGGGTTATCGCGGGCATGACTATCATAGCATGGATTGTCGCTCTAATGGTGATATCAACTGGAATGAGTGGCCCTAAGAAGAAGAAGGGAGGTGAAGAAGATGAAGATGAAGATTGGATGGATGAATTCATTGGAACTTCATCAGAACTTGATATGGCTGCAATTACCGATACCAGCGGTGGCGCTGAGAAAGAGGAAAAGAAGTCGGAATCCCAAGCGCTTGTGGAAGAAGAAGAAGATCCATTCTCAGTTAACAAAACGGAGCGAAAAACCCGTTCTAAGAATGATGATGACGAAGATGATGATGACGAAGATGATGATGACGATGATATTGATATCGACGACTTCTTTGATGATGATGAAATTGTAGAAGAAGAATCAAAGCCAAAGCGTTCTGTTGGCCGTCGTTCTGCACAACCGCGTAAAGCACCAAAGCGTAAGGTTGGCCGAAAATCCAAAGATTGAAAGTCGCTTCTAAGCAATTCAAGTAATCGGTGGCCTTTAGGACTAAGCGACCACCCTTAACAGCATGAGCGAGAGCGAGACTGCTGAAATACCTAATTCTTTGCCAGAAGAATTAGTTGAGGAAGTCGAAGAAGTGATTGAGAAATTAGTTGACTCATTCAATCCATTTCACAATCGCTTGAACTGGTTATTGCTTGCACTACCAGTTGCAGTATATGCGCAACACTCGGGCAATATGGCACTTGCATTTGCAGCCTCTATGGTTGCTATTATGCCATTGGCTTTCCTAATGGGTAAGGCGACTGAAGAGATAGCCCTTCGTACAGGAGAGGCGATTGGTGGATTGTTAAATGCAACATTTGGCAATGCAGTTGAAATGATTATTGCCATGTTCGCACTTTACGCGGCTAGCCAAAACCCACAAGTTGTAGAAACTATGGTCACAGTCACACAAGCATCCCTAATAGGTTCAATCTTGGGAAATTTATTGTTAGTCCTTGGCCTTTCAATGGTCTGGGGTGGATTGAAACACCCTTCTCAAGTGTTTAATTCACAAGTAGGACACATGAATGGTTCTCTTCTATTACTGGCAATAGTTGCTATGATTATTCCAACTGCAGCACACTATGCACCAGGTGGGACATTAGCAGGTGTAACAACAATTTCACATTACACTGCAATAATATTGCTAATAGTCTACGCCCTTTCACTATTATTTCAATTAAAAACTCATGCTGGGGATTTTGCAACTGACACCCAACATCATGGCCATGAGACTCCATTGATGACGATTCGTGATGCTTGGGTATTGCTCATCATAGCAACTGGACTTGTTAGTTGGATGGCGCACACATTAGTAGGCAGCATTGAGTCTGCAGTAGACGAATATCATCTTCCTGAGTTATTTATTGGTGTAATTTTAGTTCCATTCTTCGGTAATGCTGCTGAACACTTTACAGCAATCATTGTCGCTGGTAAAGATAAAATGGATTTAGCAATTTCAATCGCAATCGGTAGCAGTGTACAAATCGCATTATTTGTTGCACCAGCAATGATAATCTTTGCATGGTTCTTAGGAGTTCCATTAACACTCGAATTTGGGCTATTGGAAACTGTAGCAACCTTCATGGCGGTATTGGTTGTTAATACTACATTGAACGATAACAAAACCAATTGGCTCGAAGGCGCGATGTTAATCGCATGTTATCTCATTCTAGCATTAGCATTCTTACAATATTGATACAGCAGGTGATATTATGGAAAAAGAACAAAAAATTGGTTTTGGATTGATTGCCATTTCAGTAGTTCTAATGATAATTGGTTCAATTGGTTATACTGTAGAAGGTGATGTCAATGATGTACCGACACCAAATGTTCCCGACTTTGTATTCTTTTCAGATGAAGCACTGCCTTCTAACCCAGCAGGATTATTTTTCTCTGCTGATGCTCATATCACTTGGGATAGAGATGATATTTTCTTAGTTATTTCAGATCTAGAAACGAAGAGAGAATGTGATAACACACCAGCCGGTTTGGGTGGTTTTGGCGGTAGTACAAGTTGTAATTCAGCAAATATCGACTCGGTTGCAGGCGGTGCAAATGACAATAATGTTGATGGCGTAAAATGGGACGTAGAATCGGGAGAATATTATATTGGAATTGGTTCAAAAGACCAAGCAATAGCACAAGGTACAGAGATTAATGTTCACTATAAAGTTGACATTGGTTTTTCCTTTGTTTCATATTTGGTTTGTACATTAATTGCAGCAACAGGGCTTGCTTATGCTCGTTTCAGTTGAACACGAGGGTAGCGACGAATAGCACCCACTGAAAGCCCATAGATTCGCATATATTGTACACATGGGTTTGAGCATAGACCCATGAATATACAAGCAATACACTTGAACCTAGCATGAATCTATTATCATAATCCACAGCCAAACATTTGCTTTCTTACAATATTTGAAGAAATTTAACATCCGGGGCATACAATAAATAGTATCAAATCATGGACTGTACATGACTGAATCAACTCTTTCACCAGATGGAAAATGGTTGTGGAATGGTACTGAATGGATACCTGCTCCGCCCCAAAGTGAGCCACAGGTAGTAGAACAAGCAAAAGAAACCATAACCCAAGTCGCTGAACAGCATGGCTTGAACTCTGACAATCTATATCGAGAATCATCAAATTTTGATATTAATCAAGATGGAACATTAGATGAATATGAGGTTCTACTTGCTGCAAATGCAATGGCAAATCCACCAGTACAACCAGCGCCCCAGCAACCTGCTGTATTTTCACCAAATGAACAAACGTTTGTAGATAATAATACATATTCTCACAAAGTTTCTAAGCCTGACAGAATGAAATTGTATTCCATAATTGGGGTTACAATATTGCTATTAAGTTCTACAATGTTTTGGCTACTCTCTCCATCGATATCCCCCTTGTCATCAATTCATGATACTGATGGAGATGGTTTTGCTGATGATGATGACCAGTTCTTGAATAACCCGACTCAATGGGCAGATTCTGATGGAGATGGTTATGGAGATAACCAACATCCTGATGCAACTCAAGTAGATAACTTTACAGAAAACCCGACTCAATGGGCAGATTTTGATGGTGATGGTTATGGAGACGCTTTCCACTCGGGTGCAACCCAAGTTGATAACTTTACAGAAAATCCAACCCAGTGGGCAGATTCTGATGGTGATGGTTATGGGGATAATCAAAGCTCAACTGCAACCCAAGTTGATGATTTACCGTTAAACCCGACTCAATGGGTAGATTCTGACGGTGATGGTTATGGGGACAATCAAGGTTCAGCAGCAACCCAAGTTGATAACTTTACAGATAACCCGAGCCAGTGGGCAGATTCTGATGGAGATGGTTATGGAGATAATCAAAGTTCAGAAGCAACCCAAGTTGATGATTTCCCATCAAATCCAACACAGTGGACAGACTCTGATGGTGATGGGTTCGGAGATAATCAGAATTCAGGCGCAACACAAGTTGATGATTTACCGTCAAATCCAACTCAATGGTCAGATAGTGATGGCGATGGTTATGGAGATAATAACGCGCTGGGTGCAACTCAAACTGATGCTTTTCCATGGGATTGGCTTGAATGGGAAGATACTGATGGAGATGGATTTGGAGATAATTCAGATGATTGCGATTCCGAATTCGGAGAATCAACTATAGATCTCTTGGGTTGCCCAGATTGGGATGATGACGGATATTCTGATGACGGAGATGCATTTCCATTTGATGATGCTGAATGGTTTGATGACGATGAAGATGGAATAGGAAACAATGCCGATCTTCTCGACGACGGAGATGCCTGGTTTGGTGTTGCGATAAATTTCATTACTGCAGATACAGGACAGTCATATGATTTCGGTAGTGCTCCGGATATGCGAATTGGCCTAATTCACGATGATGAATGCGACGGCGTAGATGCTGAAGACTTGGTTTATTATTCCGATTCAGTACTTGATGACTATTATGTGACCGAATCTGATGGATTATATGCGATGTTTGATATTGAAGATGACCTGGTTACAGTTTGTTTTGCAGTGTTTGTTCAGGATGTTGATGAGTCAGATCATGATGTGTTGGATTATGTTGACGGAACTGGTAATTATTACTCACTTACAAAGATCTTGACGGGGAATTTATACGATGATATTTTATGGACGTATACATATTACAATACAAATAATGAATACAAATGCGTTGATATTGAGTTTGAAGCAGCGGTTATCTAATAATAATTTATCCAATTAATCAGGAAGCGTGTATACAAGGGGCCCCCTTGTGGTCGCCCGCATATACAACGGTACCGACGAATAGCACCCACTGAAAGCCCTTGTAAACACTAATGTTGAACACATGGGTTTGAGCATAAAA
>DUCL01000145.1 GCA_012959845.1 Candidatus Poseidoniales archaeon | reverse complement strand
GACAAAATTGAGCGCAAGTGAGGAAGAATTGCAAGATGTGATATTGAGGGCAGGTTTCCACCCCTCACGAAGAGATTCAGACTATAATTTGCTACCAACTACAATAGTTACAGCAGAAGTATCCTCGATGAAGGCACCGACGCCGATTCAGTAATTAATTGACAGTTGGGCCAGAATATACCACATAGACAACAGCTCTTATTTGCCGTTGACCGTTTCCAATATTCTCGCTTGGAGTATATTCTTGTCCGTTATACAATCCCCTGTAAGTTAAGTGATTATTTCCGCCATCCATGTTGCTCCATGAAGTAATATCATATGTCCACTGTTTTACATCTTGGCCTGCACACCATCCTGCTCTACCAAATGGCCAAGAACCATATTGATTGGCAACTACACCATTTGCAATCTCAACCTTGCACCCATTATCTTGATTGTGAACAACAGGGTGCCATTCATAGGTATGGCTTCCAT
Source organism: Candidatus Poseidoniales archaeon (assembly GCA_012959845.1). GTDB lineage: Archaea > Thermoplasmatota > Poseidoniia > Poseidoniales > Poseidoniaceae > MGIIa-L1. The sequence goes on along the minus strand of DUCL01000145.1, from coordinate 2,683 downwards.
TCATGTAATAGTGATGTTCATGATCACAAAATTCTGCACAATTAGCAGCATCTTTCTGGAAACCATGTCCGGTGATTGTTGCAACTAATGACACCTTAGTGGCCCATGAAGGAACTGTAAAATTCATCTGTCTATTATAGATAGATTCGTTATTGTATGTTCCATCAAATTGACCTCCAGAGAATGCGTAATCAGCCTCATATGAGCGCTCACCACTACCCCAATTACTGAAGAGGAATTTCACTGTCAAATCACCTTTATTCGCACCACCATACTTGAATCGCCTTTCCTCACCATCGTCTATCATGAATAAGTATGGTGAAATATCTGTTAGCCACATTCCCTCTCTTCCATATGTGGTAATCCATCGCATTATTTCCGTGCTACATTGCGAACTATTTTGAGCATTACAGATGTATAGATTTGCTAGATAATCCCATTCGTGGCAGCCACCATAACTTCCATCAGAATTACTGTGCCTATTTTCCCTATCAGGGCATGCATGCTCATGGAATACCTCTAATGTGTCATAGGAACTGATATTATTTGTTAAGTCAAATGTTGCGTTGGAGAAACTACTGAATCCTCCACTCCAGCCACCAGCGTGGTTTTTAAAATCCATTATTGTAATAACTTCAACACCGGGGTCCAATTCTCTGACCTTAGTAGGGAATTCAACATTCCACTGAACAGGTTCAAATGCAATATGGCTTGGGTCATTTGCTTGGGTTGGCCAATCATAGAATGAACCTATTTCTCGAGAAAGTTGGAATCGGTCAATTCCCATGTATACTGGATTGTTGAATGAATTAATCATTTGACCCAATCCTCCACCAATACTACTTGCACGTTGGTCAATATAGTGGATGCGATCTTCCCATTTTGTTTCCTCTGAAGGGTTTAATGCTGCAAGAACAGCCGATTTCCGCTGAGTAACATCATTGTGATAAGTTGAATCAAAAGAGCCGTAGAATAAGTGTGTATTATCTGGAAGAGCGCGAATCAATTTTCCAGGATTTTGTCCCCATGTGGCAGAATTGGAACTTCCATCACCATTTGTATATTTGAACATAAATAAGTGAACATCTTCTCCACTCCAACCCTGTTCAAAATAGAATGTTCCATCTAAAGTTGGAACGCTAAAATGCGGTACTGCTTGCATTGGGCCACTTAATGATGTTGCAGAAGTCCAAGCCATTGGTTGTTGAATAACAGCACATCCTGAACTATTTGCAGTCCAACGCTGAGGTGTATCGGGACAAATATCCACATTTGAGAACACGCCATCATCATCAACATCTGCACACCCAACTTCGTTCACGGCAATATTTGCCGGAGTACCTTCACACATGTCATAGAAATCGAGAACTCCGTCAGAATCACTGTCACGTTCAATTGAAGCGCAACCGTTCTCATCAACATCGATACCAGTTTTTGGAGTTCGCGGACATTGGTCCAATGTGGCACCCGTTGAATTGTAATCATCAACACCATCATTGTCATCATCATCATCTTCAGAAGTATCAAAGCAACCGTCGTCATCAAAATCATTTAATTCATCACGAATCCAAGATGTCAAACCTTTTGGACATGAATCAACCGAATCATCTCGTTGGTCATTATCATCGTCATTATCTTCATCTAAATCTGAGCAACCATCACCATCCCAATCACTGTATAAATTGGAAACCCAACCGGTTAGTCCCATGGGGCAAGAATCAACCAAATCGTCAACTCCATCTCCGTCATCGTCATTATCTTCCGATTCATCATGACACCCGTCTTGGTCATAATCTGCATCTATTGTACTCTTCCAACCAATGGAACCAGGGCAGTTATCGTTCACATCAAGAATCCCATCTGCATCGTCGTCATCGTCCTCGTCTCTATCCCTACATCCATCAGAATCGATATCATCAGTTGTTGAAGAAATCCAACCCTCCGCTTCACCAATTCCATTAGGGCAGTTGTCATTATCGTCAGTTATTCCATCACCATCAGCATCATTTCCTGTATTTTCAACGATAATAGTTGTAGTTGAGGTATCACTAAGCACAGTCCATTTTCCACATGTTGCAATAAATGTGATTGTTATATCCGTAACTCCATCGTATAATTCAGTCAGCAGTTTCCAAGTTCCGTCAGATTTCACATCCACTTGACCCTGCTCTTCCTCACTTGAGTGACTCAATGAACAACTTTCCAAATAGTCATGAGAGATTGAGCCTGAAACCCATGTTAATCCTGAATCCTCTAACAAGATTAAGGATGGGGCATTCAAAATTGGTGCACCTTCAACAGGAGGTGAAATTTGTATCACTTGAGTAATTGTCACTGGGCCACCAATAATCGTAGTATCATGCCCTTCAAAAGTCACAGCAACATTGTAGTTAACAACTTCACTTGGCATGAACACAATGTTCACATTATTCTTTGATACTGTAATCGCAAATTCAGTATTGGGATAAATTGATACAGATGCCTCCCAATTTCCTTCACTCTGAACTGTAATTTGAAGGTTTACTATTTTACCCAATGTCGCATTGTTTGGCAGTTCAATGAATTGCGCATTTAGTTCCAATTCCTTCACCACAGGAGTTGTTTCCTCTTTAACAATTTCATCAGCAGCACCGAAACAACCAGCGCTTAACATTACGAAAATTAATATTACAGCTGAAGTACG
>DUCL01000144.1:322-18967 GCA_012959845.1 Candidatus Poseidoniales archaeon | reverse complement strand
GACCCTGAAACCCGTGATTTGGTATTAGAAGGACGCCTGAGGATGGAAAAAGGATTAATTGCTTTTGAAATGGGCGACATGGAAACTGCGCAAGATGATTTGACTTGGGCAGAAGTTAGATTGAAGAGCGTTGCAAAAGCAGGCAGGGAACATGATTTATCTCTCCTCAATAAAGCTGCATTCCACATGGCTCTTGGTCAGCAGTTAATGGCGTTACAAGTATATGGTGATATTTCTAGAAGCGGAGGGCACGCACATGAAACAATTGCCATTTCTCGCTTGGGTGCATGCAGAATAAAAGCGTCTATTGGTCAAATGTACGATGCGGCTCGTCATGCTTGGAATGCTCACGAGCATGCAATAATTGCACAGCAGATTGACATGGCACTTGAAGCAGGTTCACTATTTCTTGAATTATCTCTTGCTAACCAAAAAGAAGATGCTGAGAGGATGTCAATTCAAGTTGAAAATTCAAAACCAAGAGATATTGACGAGGAAGCCCCAGTATTGGAAGTCAATCCAATAGATCTTGAAGGAGTATTCAATTGGTGTACAGAACACCTACCAGAAGAGACTCATGGTGAAGATCGGCCTGATATTCGTGCGCTAATTACTATTGCTGCAAAACTTGACAAAATAGCAAATGTTGAATTGTTTAGAAAAATTATTGATGAGCCAAAATCTGTTGATGATGCAATGCTGGCGGCGATTTGTCAGGCGATTTGTCAAGATGATGATGCAAAAGCCAAATGGTCATCCCGTCTTGCCGAATTAACTCTACTCACTGATTAGTACTGATATTATTCTATAGAGTAGAAGCCCATACCGATAATTCCTCAAACTCTTTAACTGTCCACTGTATTACAGGTGGTGTATTTTCCCACCATTTTACATGTTGTACATTTTTGTCTTTTACACTCCAAGAACGCTGTGAGACTTCATCAACTAATACATGCCCGACCCAACCATTTGGATAATAATCGTAATTCCATGATATCAATTGGCCGCTCAATCCTGTTTCCTCTAGCAATTCTCGCATCAATGCTTCCTCGGCAGTTTCACCCTGCTCCAAATGTCCACCAGGAATTTCCCAACCTCTTGTAGGATGTTCGACGAATAACACACTGCCACCAAGTCCCATTTTCGTTATTGGCTGACCTTTCACAGTTACCCAAGCCAAAACAAAAGTGGGTCTAAGTACATCGTTCTCAACATCCGGACAACCCATATTTTCACCTCAGAATTGCTGTTGTGCCTTGCCAAGCCATTCCTCAGCCCAGTCTTCACCACTTGCCACAAGTCTTCTAGCGAGGAAAAATGCTTCACTGGCATTTCCAGAATCTAATAATTTTCGTAATTTGATTAAATCCGGATGTACTTTCTCATCAGTATCGACCTGCTCTACAACTACAACACTCTCAGCAACACCTTGAACAGGTTGTTTGGAGATTCTCTTAGAGAGTGATTCCATTTGTTGTAAGAATGTTGAACGCTTTGTGATATCAGGTCCAGACCAAGGTTGTTTTTCTTCTCCATCCATCGCACCTTTGATTCGAGAAAGAAAGTTATCTCTTGGAGTTTGGTGAGGCAATAATGTCTGTACGTGGTCGTAACAGGACCATGCTTCATCCACCTCTCCTCTTCTCTCATGCAATCTGCCCAATTCCATCCACAACTCATGATTATTTGGCCGGTGAGCCAATAAGTGTCTTGACAATTCAATGAATAGTTCAGTGTGACCATTTTCCCTTAACCTCTCCAATCTTCTGCCGTAAATGATATTGGCCCTTTGGTCGCTAAAATCTAATCTCCTGCATCGTTGTGCAAAATCAACAATTCTTTGCTCAACCGAATCCTGTTGTTTATTCTCTGTATTGGAAATTACTTGCCACCATAAATCCGGATCTAATGGGTCACGGGTAAATGCTGCAACTAATAATTCAACTCCGACCATAAGAAAATCAATATCTTTCAACTGGTCAACCAATTCAGGGTCACGTCCAAGAATAATGAAAACATCTTCCAAAACTGCACTGAGTCCATCTCCATCACCGTTGATTATTTTGACATCAGCCAAACATTGCCAATTTCTTTGGTCGGTAAAATCATGCAATATCGCTTGTCTAGCATTTTGCTCAGCCCAAGCCATATTCTCTTCAGCTCTACTGGTATCTTTTGCTGCCAAACGAGCAAACTTCTGGGCCTGAGTTCTATATCTATTACCTAAATTACGGCGAGGGTGTTGTAAAAGGTCGCCACTTTCACTCGCCATGTTATCGTTTGAAACACTATTAGCACTTCAAACAACTGCCTTAATGTACCAAGTTTTCTCTATTCGCAAAGAGAACCATTTTAGCGAAAACATCACATTACTGAGTGGAAATCATCTGGGTCCTTGTCCAAAGAGATAGTTGCATCAAAGCCAACTTTAGCAGTGGTTGCATCTTCATTTCTTGAAGGGTCTAATGATGACCCCTTCTGATTTGAAAGTATTACAGTATCTACGTCTGGTTGCCAGCGAGTTACCATCGCCCACTCAACGCGAACTGGGTCAGTGATGTCAATATCTTCGTCAACAATTGTTACCATCTTCATTGAACGATGTCCTGCCAAAGCAGCATTGATGGCTTTTACCGCATCATCTTGGTTAACCTTTTTAATTTTCACAACCGCAGATAACCAACCACAACCACCTTCGGTCATGTGTACATCTAAGCATTCAACCACTTCGTTAACCGCTGATTTTATTGTAGGAGAACGAGGTAATCCCATTAGTGTCTTATGTTCTGCCTCACCAGGAATCAGTGCATGATATATTGGATTGTTTCTGTGCGCTACACCTTCAATTTCTATAACCGGTTCTTGGCGAACATCATCAACAGTTCCAGTAATGTCGACATACGGTCCTTCATCGTCGTTTTCTAAAGTAATATTTCCCCACATTACATATTCCGAATCAGCAGGTGCGACAATCCCGTTAGGCATCGTTGTCAATTTTAGTGGAGTACCATACAATTTTTGATGTAATGCAGCAGCGATTGTCAATTCATCAATATTGTCATCGAATGACATGGCTGCTGCCAGCAATACTACGGGGTCTGGAGCATTGACGATTGCAATTTTGACTTGCCTTCCTTGCTCTCTTGCAGCCATTGTCATAGTCCTAAGATGTCGAGGAACCAATCTAACCACCAAATGGTTTTCATCGCGAACAAATTGGCGGTGAAATGACATATTGCGAATTCCATTATCCTCTGCGATGATTACGCTTGCAGAAACATATCTCCCTCTATCTTGGGGCCAATGATGTGGAATTGGCAGCTTTGTAATATCGACAACATCTTGAATGTTTTCAAAGCAAGGAGATTGTTTTGGATCAATTATTTCCGGCTGTTGCGGGTTGGACATGGCCCAGCCTAAAGTATCAATATATTCCTCCGGCGTAATTCCAATCGCTGCACATAATCTCTCCCTTGTTAGAAGATTGATGGCTGCTCTTTGACCAGGACATTCATTAATATTTTCAAAAATTGTAAGTGGGTGACCATTGTTCCTAGAATACTCCCACATGCCATGAATTACGCTCACTGCGCCCTTTTCTGTGGTCGCTGCAGAGAGGTGGTCGCGAAAGGCCATGATTGGTCCACCTCAAACCGATGCTTCAAGTTTCTTCATCAATAGAGATAGAATATTACTTGAAAAGGCATGACGCTATGCGTTCTTATCAGCCTTCAATATCCGCTTAGTTGATATATGGGGGGAAAGTCGGCGAACTGCTTCAATGCGGTGATTATGTTGGGTAGAGGATTATTCGCAGGTGCAAAAATGGCCAAAGACCGTCAGAAATTTAGATGGTCCGACCGTAGATACAAGAAGCGCATGCTCAAACTTCGCGCTAAGCACGACCCTCTTGCAGGTTCTACTCAAGCAAAGGGTATCGTTATTGAAAAAGTCGGTATTGAAGCAAAACAACCTAACTCTGGTATCAGAAAGGCTGTCAAGATAACTCTTATCAAAAACGGAAACAAACTTACTGCATTCGCACCGGGTGACGGCGCTATCAACTTCATCGATGAACACGATGAGGTAATGGTCGAAGGTATCGGTGGAGCAATGGGTCGTTCCTACGGAGATATTCCTGGAGTTCGTTACAAGGTTATCCAAGTTAACGGAGTATCTCTTGACGAGATGGTTCGTGGACGCAAGGAGAAGCCAATCCGCTGAGGTGAATTATCATGTCTGAAGATGCAGAAACTGTTGAAGAAACTGTTGAAGAAACAGTAGAGGAAGTTGTTGAGGATGTTCGACCAATAGCAGGTATTGGAACTTTGATATTCGGTAAGTGGGATGCTTCTGAAATCACTTGTAAAGACCCAGCACTTGCACCATATATCAATCTCTCAACCGTCGGTGTCCCTCATACTGGAGGACGTCACGCAAACGCTTGGTTTGGAAAGGCAAAACTCAGTGTTGTTGAAAGATATATCAACAAATTGATGCGAACTGGCCCATACACTGGTAAGAAGCAAGGTGCAATGAAAGCATTTGAGGCAGCACTAGATCAAATAGCATCTAAGTCTAATACAAATCCAATACAAACCTTTGTTGACGCAATCTGTAATGCTGCCCCTATGGAAGAAATTACCCGTATTAAGTTCGGTGCTGTTTCTCAACCAAAGGCAGTTGACTCTTCGCCTTCTCGCCGTTTGGATGTCGCACTTCGCAATCTTGCACAAGGTGCGCAACAAGGTACTCACAAATCTAAGAGAACCTTGACAAACTGTATTATCAACGAAATTAACAAGGCCGCTGTTGGAGATGTTACTTCATTCGCAGTTTCAAAGAAGGAAGAATTGGAACGCATCGCTGCTTCCGCTCGTTGATTATAGTCTTCAATTGAATTGCTTGGGCGATATGTTCGCCCTAACAGTCAAAAGCAACATGCTCACCGCAATTTCTATGGGCGATAGTAAGGCCAAGTTGAAAATCAGTTGGGTCAATGCATTATTCCTGTCATTGACCCCTGTTGTTGGCATTGCTGGCGCTGTTTTACTTTGGAATGAGTATGGTGCTCCAGGGATGTTTGAAGGGGTAATTTTTATCTCAATGTATTTTGCCTGTGGACTATCAATCACTGCAGGATATCACCGACTTTTTGCCCATAGAGCATATGAAGGACATTGGCTTGCCGTATTATTTTACACGGTATTTGCTGCTGGTGCTTTTCAAAATTCTGTTATCGAATGGTGCAGTGACCACCGCAACCACCACAAAATGGTAGATACCGATAATGACCCCTATAATGCTAAGAGAGGTTTCTGGTATTCACATATAGTATGGATAATGATAGTTGAAGACAGACATGCAAATGATTTCTCAAATGTAAAGGACCTTCAAGCAAACAAAATTATCGCTTGGCAACACAGAAATATTTTCAAAATTGGTGTTGTATCTGGGTGGTTATTTCCTATGGCAATCGGATATTTAGTAGGTGGAATCCCATATGCCCTTAGTGGATTCATTTGGGGAGGGGTAATACGTACCGTAGCAGTACACCACGGTACATTCTGTGTCAACTCTATCGCACATATATTTGGCACCCAGCCATATGATGACACCAATACAAGCCGCGACTCTTGGTGGGTGGCATTCCTAACATTTGGAGAAGGATACCATAATTTCCACCATATTTTCCAAGCAGATTATCGCAATGGAATTAGGTGGTATCACTTTGACCCTACAAAGTGGCTCATCAAAATATTTTCAAGCGTTGGCCTTGCAACCAAGTTGAAGAAAACGCCTCAGCATTCTATAGACATTGCAATTCTGGATATGAAAATAATCAAAAGCACTAGGAAATTGAATGACCGTTCAATCGATTCTGAACTTTATGTGGGCAAGATGAAGAGCACCAGAGATGATCTGCGCTCTGCTATGTACAATCTACACAAAGCAACAAATGAGAAAAAGGCGGGTTCAGCAACAAGTTCTGAAGAGTTAGCTGCCAAGATAATTCAACTAAAGCGAAATATTGCTGCTGGTCAAGAAGAAATTTCTGCAATTTTTGCAGACATTAACAACGCTAAGCCAAATAGTGCTTGAATATCCAAAAAAGTGGTGCTGCTCATGTTTTTTGTGCATATTTAATGAGTCGGTTTGATAAACCCCTTGCAGGTGGCCAAGTCCAACGGACTGGTGGTTATATGGGACGAAAGGAAGACAATATCAAGAAGGCAACAGAAGTTATGTACATCTTGCCTCAAATTCGCAATTTATGTATTGCAGCGCACATTGACCACGGAAAGACAACTCTTTCCGACAATCTAATCGCTGGGGCTGGGATGATGTCCAGTGAACTTGCTGGTTCAGCACGTGTATTGGATTTCGATGAGCAAGAATCAGCTCGTGGAATTACAATTAACGCGGCAAATGCATCAATGGTTCACGATGTTGAAGGCGTTCCATATCTAATCAATCTAATCGATACACCTGGTCACGTTGACTTCGGTGGTGACGTCACTCGTGCAATGCGTGCTGTTGACGGCTGTTTCATTCTTGCTTGTGCTGTTGAAGGACCGATGCCACAGACTGAGACCGTTGTTCGTCAAGCATTGAAAGAAAAGGTAAAGCCTGTTCTATTTATCAATAAAGTTGACAGATTGATCAACGAGTTGCAAGTAACTCCTGAAGATATGATGGCTCGTTTCACTGAGACTATCAAGAAGGTTAACCAGTTAATTAGACAATTCGCACCTGAAGAATTCAAGAAGTCTTGGCAAGTTTCTGTAAAAGACGGAACTGTTGCTTTTGGTTCAGCATATCACAACTGGGGAATTACTGTACCATATATGGCAAAGTCTGGAATCTCATTCACTGATATTTTCGCATACTGTAATGATGATAACCAAAAGGAACTTGCTGAAAAGGCACCTGTTCACGAAGTTCTTCTTGACATGGCAGTTTCAAAGTTACCTGGGCCTGGAGAGGCTCAACCATACCGTATTCCTAATATATGGAATGGGGATATCAACTCCGAGATTGGACAAGCGATGGTCAATTGTGACCCTGATGCTGAACTTGCAATGATGATAACCAAGATTTGGATGGACCCTCACGCAGGAGAAGTCGCTGTCGGAAGAGTTTACTCAGGCACTATCAGCCAAGGTGAATCTGTGTACGCAATTGGTTCTGCAAAGGCAGAGCGTATTCAACAAGTTTCAATGATGGTAGGTGCCGACAGAATTACTGTACCTAAGATAGTTGCAGGAAATATGGCAGCTCTAACCGGTATTCGTTCCGCTGCTGCTGGTGTAACACTTTCTCGCGATAAGGACTTCACTCCATTCGAACCTATTCGTCACTATTCAGACCCTGTAGTTACTGTTGCAGTAGAACCAAGGTCTATGAAGGACCTTCCAAAGTTCATCGATTCTCTACGTTCCCTAGCAAAGGCTGATGCTTCACTACAAATCACTACCAACCAAGAAACCGGTGAGGCTTTACTGGCTGGAATGGGTGAATTGCATTTGGAGATTACAGTTTACCGTATTGAAGAGGAACAAAATATCAAGGTAAATGTTAGCCCACCTATTGTTGTTTACCGAGAAGGTATCGAAGGTAGTAGCAGAGGACATGCATTTGAAGGAAAGTCACCTAACCGTCACAACCGCTTCTTCTTTGAAATTGAAGCACTTAGTGAAGAAGTAGTCGCAGCACTCCGTTCTGGAGACCTCGGCGATGGACCTGTTCGTCCAAATGATGCTAAGGAAATTGGAAGAAAGTTCGGCGAATTAGGAATGGACAAGGACTTGATGAGAAAGATTTACGCAATCCATGGAACAAATGTTCTAGTAAACGATACCAAGGGTATTCAAGGACTTCACGAAACTCGTGAATTGATTATTGAAGCTTTTAAGGAAGTTTGTAACAAGGGACCTATTGCTGATGAACCGGTTCAAGGAATGTTCGTACGCCTAACTGATGCTAAGTTGCACGAGGATGCTATTCACCGTGGACCTGCTCAAACAATTCCTGCTGTCCGTAACGGAATAAAGGGTGCAATGCTTCGTGCACGCACAGTAATTCTGGAACCAATGCAGAAGGCTTTCGTATCTGTTCCAAATGATTGGTTAGGTCAAGTAACTCGTGAAGTTACTAGCCGCAGAGGAATAATCGAAGACATGCCGAGCGATGGCGAAGTGACTACTGTAATTGCTGTACTTCCGATTGCAGAAACTTTCGGTTTCTCAAACGATATTCGTGCAGCATCTCAAGGACGTGCTATATGGAATACTGAGAACTTAGGATTCCAAACTCTTCCACCGCAGTTATTCGAGAAGGTTGTAGGAGAAATCCGTACTCGTAAGGGTCTGAAGCCAGAGCCTAACTCCATTGGCTACTACTCAGAGTGAACATTATGAAAGGCTCAATTGCGGGCCTTTTTGCATCTCCAAAAGGAGGCGCTCCTAAACCACAGGTTCAGCGATTGGACATTACTGTTGATGGTTGTATTGGTGATTTCCAACGCGATAAAAAACATCATGGTGGAACGCAAAGAGCGGTATGTTTGTTTAGTGAAGAAGTGATTACCACACTACAGGCAGAAGGGCATCCTATTTTTCCTGGTTCAGTGGGAGAAAATATTCTTCTTCGCGAAGTTGATTGGAATAATCTCAAAGTCGGTAGCCAATTATTTTTTGAGCAATTAGTTCTTGAAGTGACTTCCGATGCCCCTCCTTGCAAAACAATACGCGACTCATTTACCGATGGACAATTTACGAAAATATCTGCAAAGATTGAGCAAAAATTGACCCGTTGGTATGCCAAAGTAATCACTGAAGGACAAGTTTATGTCGGTGAGAATGTAAATTTCAATTGAGTCGCTTCAATTGTAGGTCGGTTAATTCTCTCAGGGCCATTAGTGCTGGAGTAGGTGGAATTCTGTCAAGAAGTTGATGTGCTTGGGCATGATATTCCTCAGCCCTTGCTCTTCCATATTCAATAGAGCCAAGTTGTTGCAATGCATCTATTCCAGCGCTTACTTCTTCTGCACTTGCATCCTCTTTTCCTAATACACTGAGCAGTACTTGTTTTGTAGGGCTATCATCTTGCTTTAGAGCATGGATTACCATTAGCGTTCTCTTTCCTTGAGCGATATCAGAACCAGCAGGCTTTCCTAATTGCTCTGTTGAAGATTGTATATCTAATAAGTCATCCATTAACTGGAAACAAAGACCAAGAGCCAATCCCCAATCGTGCATACATTGTACTGTTTCTTCATCTGCACCAGATAAATATGCACCAACTTCTCCACATGTCAAGAACATTACTGCAGTCTTTCCCTCGATCATCTCAATGTATTCTTCCTCGGTCACTTCGTTATCTCGTTTTTCAAACTCAATATCCAATTGTTGACCTTCTGAAACTCTTCTAACCATTCTTCCAATTCTCTTGACCAAAAACGGTAAGTCATTACAATCAATTCCATCCGCCACAACCATTGCCTCAAATGCGATTGCAAGCATTGCATCACCAGCGTTTATTGCGGTGGCCAAATCATATTCAATATGGACAGCAGGCAACCCTCTTCTAATATCGTCATCATCCATGATATCATCATGAATTAGAGTGAAATTGTGAATTGTTTCAATTGCCGCCCCTACATCGAGCAGACCTGAATGTGTATCGCCAACTGTTTTTGCAACGAGCCAAGGCAATGTTGCTCTCATGCGCTTTCCTCCACCGCTGATCAAATGCATCATTGCACCAGAAAGTCGCTCTGAACTTGTATGGGTTAATGCACGTTCTATTCGAGCCTCAACAAATGGTTTTACTTCAGCGATTGCTGTAAATAAATCACATCCCTCAGCACCTGGAAGCATATGACTAATGTCACCCATGTCGTGAATGACTCCATCAGCAAGAGATTGACATGCATCGCTATTTCCAGCAGCGCTCCACCAGTCATCGGACATTATTCGAGCAGCAATACAACGGAACCAAGGAGCGATGATTCCATTTGTGCTTTCTTCGTCGATTAGCCATTGCTCAAGTTCTTGCTGGTCAACCCAAGCAATTTCTGAAACTTCATTTGGATTCGGATTGAGTTCAACATCTGCCCTTATTACTAGAATGTGGTCTATCTCTCTTTCAATCCAATCTGCATTCATACGTGCAGAATATCTCATTTTGGTAATGAAATGGAAATCGTCAAGTGAAATGCTTGATGGTGAAATTCCAAGTTCCTGCTCAAGTTTGCGTATTGCTGCCCTCTTTACTCCAAGTGCATTGTTTTCTTCTAATTCAGAATCACAATGAAGTGGGTGAGAACAACAGGTGTTTGCCCATACACTAGGGAATGTGACTTTGTCATCAGCCCGACGCTGTAGTAGTAATTTCCCATCCGAATTGAATAATAAGACACTAAATGCTCTATGTAATTGTCCAGCACCATGATGAGTTGCTATTTTTGAGGCACAACCGACTACACTGTCCATTTCATCAACACAAATAACAGCCTCAGACATCAAATCAGATTGTGTTTTATCCGCACCTGATTCACGAAGAGTATCATGCTCGGTTTCATCAAGTTCGATAGTTGGGACATCGGATAAGTCGTAGCTTGTCATAACATCCCTCAAACCTGCGAGAAGCAATCTCTACATGAAGGGTTCTCTCACAATATTGCGGCAACAAAAATAATTATTTGTTTAAATATTGCCGAGAATATAGTAAAATCCTCTATTTACTGATTTGAGACCACTTTTGTACCTCTTGTTTCAACACCGATGCAAGCATCGGCCACACGCTGAGGATGTTGACCACTTACCATCATGACCTCAATTCCATTGTCGGCTACCTTCGCCCCTCTTGCTGCTTTTAGGCCAATTCCACCAGTGACATCTATGTCTTGCTGATGCTCTCCCTCGAATTTTATATTAGGACTCCAAATTTCTATCAAATCGTCATCTGTCGCCCTTTGAGGTGGGCAACGCAATAATCCATCTACTCCACCAATTGCAAATACCAATCGCTTCACATTTGGAACTTCAATTGCCAATCTGGTTACAAGATCGTCTCCCGATAATATTCCAAAGCCCATTGGTTCATCACAACTGACAACATCTCCATAGGTTACCATGACTATTCCTTCAGGCGCATTCGCAAAGAAAGTTAGGTCCCCTTCAAAATTATCCCCTGTGCCATTGGCCCAAATATGTGGAGGAAGAACCGCAGCGCTAATATCCGCATTTGTCAACTCTTCCATAATGATTGAGTTTAAAGTAAGCATATCCTTGCGTACTAACTCAATCGCCTGTTCCTGTGTTGAACAGGATTCATCAGGAGTGAAATTTGAAGGGTCTATTTTGCCTTCATTTAGCCTCCATTGCTTAGCCCTAAGATGACCAAATGAGCCAGCGCCATGAACTAATATCACATCTAAATCATGTTCATGGCAGATGCTAATTGTCTCGACTAAGTCGTGGATTACATCTCTATTTACCGTGCATAACTGATTCTTTTCAGTGATGAGCCCACCGCCCCATTTGACTACGACCTTGCCACGCATTAATACGCCCACAGGCCACCACATGATGAGTATAGCGCAATCCTTCAGAAGAATATATTCCTCTAATTAGTGAAGTTTGGGCAATCCTCAGCGATGTTCTCAATTCTCTAGCAATATTATTGATTGATTGCAAAGGTTTGATGTGGAAGGCCTAAACAGACCACTACATGAGCGATGGACCGAGCGTTGATGAATTTATGAGGCACTTGCAATCTGTGCTTGAAGATGCAGAAACAATTTCAGACGATAAGGACCGTGAAAAGCGGTTATGGCAAATTGAGGCAACATTACAAGAGACTATTATTTTTAAAAATCGCTACTTTGAATTGAAGGAACATGGGATTGACCCTCTGCGATTAATTGACCCTCAAGAAGGTGATCCTACTCCACCGAGAACTACAATGGCTGAAGCGGTAATGTCAAGTTCTTCCTCTTGTGGAAAATGTGGTTCACTGATGGATTCGGACTTAAATTTCTGCCCATCATGTGGAGAGAAGAAGTAATTTCAAAAAGAATTATTCTTACTCAACGAGAGGCTAGAGTTAGATTCTTCCACATATCTTCAGGAACTTCCATGGATAAACGAAGTCCACCCATTGCTCCTAAGAGAACTGGGTCATCTACTACGTGAACATTGACATCGCCCATATCAGAAAGTCTGCGCTCTATCATTGCACCCAATCCCTTGATTCCTGAACCGCCGCCAGCCAAAACCATATTAGCGCGGAATTGGTCATGGAATTCTGGGTTAGAATCTGCGATTAGTGCTTTTACATTCTCAACAATTGGATCTACAATCGATTCACAAGCAGTTTGCATGCAGTCAGTAATATCCAAAGTCATTGCCTTTCCTTCAATAGAAAAGTCAACCATTACTGGGTCCTTAGGTGTTGCAGTACTAACGAATGAGAACTGTTCCTTCCAGCGTCGAGCCATATCTTTGGTGATTTGAGCACCATTGTACTTGGCTTGAATGTTTTTGATTAGTTGAGCATCAACGTAATCCCCGCCATGTCCAGTATGCATTTGGTCTCCAGGACCAGGAATTGTTCCGTAGACACGGCATAAATCAGCAGTACCTGCACCGATATCGATGACAAGTGTGTGCTCAATCATGTCCAGTGCATATGCCACTGCGAATGGTTCTGAAATAATCATTGCAGCGTTAACTGAACCTGCTGCTGCGTCAAAAATTGCAGTCTTATCTACATAGCTTGCTTCAGCAGGCGCACCGATTACTGCAACTACTCTATCGTATTCTTCTGGGTCTGCAAGACCGATTAAGTGAGTGATGAAATCCGCGATGTGCTTTCGGTCTTCAGATGTATCCTTGATGACACCCTTTTCCAATGGACGGTATAAGTTTAGTGCAAGACGATTTTTCAATGCTTCTTCACCGAATAATACATCGCGCTTTAGGAAATTCTTTGCGATTGCATCCTTTGGAGTCCCGATGACTGTGAGTTCTTCTTCCTCGTGACTATCTGAAGAAACCATTACGCTTCTAAAGGTTCCCAAATCAATTCCAATATACAATACTTCATCAGCCATTATACTCGCCTGTTACTTGGCATTGCGAACCACCTTATGAAGAATGCCTCCAAATTGATTGATTATGAAGTCAATTTTCACTATGTAAAACTAATAACAAATAATATTGTCAATCTATAGATTGAGGGGTTGAGGCTTTAATGTTGTGCTCAACACCAGTTTTCACATTGATGACAGAACCAAGAAGCGTATTCGGGGTATAATTCTGCCATCTTACCACATTCGGTGCATTCCTTCAGTGCATTTTCTCCGAATAACTCCATCACTATCTGGACATGGTAGGCATCATCAATTCCTAATTGCTGGCGCATTGCCCACAATAATTGATCTTCACTTGGAGAAATTATTCCGTCTTCCAATACCAAGGATACTATTGTCCTGTAGTCGTTGAAGTCTTTCACATTCCTTGCATCAAGAATGACACCCTTCTTCTCTGCAACAATATCGGTACCACCTGGGTCATCGACGAATAGCACTAATGATTCTGCTTTCAAATCACTTTCTCTAAGTTCAAATGATATTCTATTTCCCTCTAAATTGGCATAAACCAATTTACTTGAGCGATTGATTACATTGGTTATTGAACGGGCAGTATCTTCAGCACTACGCCCACGCTTCCATCCTGTTGGAGAACGTTCATTGTAAGAATAGAACTCAGTTCCTTTGCCCGGATATTCAAGGCGAATTTCCTCGCCCCCATCAAATCCATTGGAAACAATAGTTATTGCTGCAACTTCGGTGGAAATAATGTTGTCGTCATCATCAAAATTAATCATTAACGGTTTTCTTTCCTCTACTGCAGCATTGAAGTGCCCTTGCATTCCGCTCATCCACTTATCCTCTAATCTACCAAGTGATGATTCCTGCTCCTTTGTAAGTTCACTATCTACTCCTAGTAACCCTGCTAATTTTCCACTTTCCATATCACGTTTGAATTCATCAATTAATTCTGCATCTCTTCTATGGTCTGGTGGTGGCGGTGGCGCCCTTGTTTCAACATGGTTTGGATCTGCCCATTCATGATTACACGATGAACACTGAAGAACACCATTCATGGTAGATTCTTGAGAATTACCTCCGCAACGAGGACAATCTCCTTCTTCCGAAAATCCTAGATTATCTGCAGCCTCTTTGCGCCCCTTGCGCATGCCTTCGAACCCTGCCATAACTACTCCACACCCTTGACTTTGTATCAAGGCTTGCACTCATCAACCTCAATTTCTCATTAGTAGAACACTACAATCGCTGAACGATTGTAGATTTGTACTATACAGACTCACTCTTCTTCAGAAGCGGCTTCAGCAGCAGCGGCGGCTTCAGCAACTTCGGCTTCAGCTTCCTCACGTCCCCATTGTGCGAAGGTTTCTTCGATACTTGGGTCATCTGATTCAACTTGGTAAAGATATTCACCAGGGATTTCATCGACTAGATAGACTGTTGTTCCTGCGCGATAGATAATATGCCCATCTGCAATTGCACGAACTGTATCAATTTCTACAATTGATGGTCTGCTAATACGTACATGCCCCGCCTCTAATGCGTTGACAATAGTTTTTGACAAGTGTACATGGTTTCTATCACCTGCAAGAATTCCAAACTCCTTCAAGGTAGAGATTTGCTCTTCTTCACTTGGATAGTAAAGAGATTCTGGGATGTTATCGGTTGGTAGGTCCAGTTCCAGTTCAACAGAGTGCCCATAAGTTGCTCTCATCATCTCTCCTTCGACTTGGTAGCGTCCTTTTACATCAGCATTTGCAATTGCTTCAAAGTGCCATGCACGCAACCAATGGAAGTTGCGTCGCTGCTTTGCGATGGATTCTGATAACTCACGTGAGTTTACCCATCCATTAATATCCATTTCAACATTAAATTTTTCAGGAGCGTGACGAAGAACCAAAGCCAGCATTCGGCCAAGGGAGTTCGATTCGCGGTCGCTCATGATGAATTTTCCTTCTTCATTACACACAGGGCAATTGGCGCCACTGAAGTGTCCGTGCTTTCTGCATTGTCGCAGCATAATACGAGGGCGTAAGAAACCCCTTCATAGAGTCTATGGCTAATAGAACCCATAATTATTGAACAAGATGGTAGTAAATCTCGCCATAAATGCAAATATGTAGTCCTTCAACCGTTGCTATCAAGTGCCTAATACCCATCGGCGTGTCATGGTTGATGTCGCTGTTATCGGTGCGGGCCAAACCAAGTATGGAAATCATCCACTCGGTCTCAAAGCAATGTGGGCAGAGGCAGCAACAAATGCATTCAACTCTGTTGACAATAATTTTGAAGCAAAATTGGTTGATGAAGCATTTATTGGAAGTGTTGCATTTGGCGGAGCACAGTTAGGAAATACTGCTGCAATCCTCACCGAACACTCTGGAATGAAGGGCTGTTCAGTTAGAAGGGTAGAAAATGCCTGTGCATCATCTGGTTTTGCACTTAGAGATGCAATGATGGCGATAAAAAGTGGAGAAGCAGATATCGTAGTCGCTGGAGGTATTGAAAAGATGAATGACCTCAGCGCCGAGCGAAAGCGCTACTGGCTTGGAGTTTCAGGTGATACAGAATGGGAACGATTAGCAGGTCTAACTTTCCCTGGTACTTACGCTCTAATGGCAAGACGTCATTTTCATGAGTATAATTCAAACCACGACGACCTTGTTAATATCAGTGTCAAAAATCACATGCACGGTTTTGAAAACGAGGTAGCACACATTAGAAAAGAAGTGTCATTTGAAAAGGCTGCGGGTGGCTTTATGGTTGCAGATCCATTGACTCTATACGATTGTTGTCCGACATCGGATGGCGCTTCATGCGTAATCTTAGCAGCCGACCATGTTGTTAGAGAATTTACCGATGACCCAATATGGTTGAAGGGGAGTGGTGCAGGCTCAGACCATCTCGCTCTACATGATAGACATTCTATTACTCAAATGAGTGCAACTCAAAAAGCGGTTGCTCAAGCATATAAGAGTTCAGGATTATCCGTAAATGATATCGATTTGGCAGAAGTTCACGATTGTTTTACTATCGCAGAACTAATGGCAACCGAGGACTTAGGTTTCGCCAACCGAGGCGAAGGTGGAATATTTGCTAGAGAGGGAAGAGGCAGGAGAAATGAAGGTGATGTCGCCATTAACCCGAGTGGCGGATTGAAATCAAAAGGACATCCTCTCGGTGCTACTGGTACTGGACAGGCGGTTGAAGTTTTCAAGCAACTGAAGGGCATTGTCGAGCCAGCAAGGCAAATTCGAGATGCGGAAGTGGGAATGACTCACAACGTTGGTGGCTCTGGTGCTACATGCGCTGTTCACATATTCGGGAGGGATAGATGATGGATGAGGTAATCGAGCAGGAAACTATCGTTTGGAAAGGTTATCTCGCCTGCTTTGGAAATGATTCTTGTGTAATACAATCTCCTTGGATATTGGATGGTGATTGTGTTTTTGGGGCTGATTCTGACCATACTACTCTAGCAGTCGCTGCCATCCAACTAATGCAGAGTAAGGGGTGTAATCTTGATTCAATCAATGCACTGCCTGATGTTGAAGCATCAATAATTACGATGACTACCGGTGTAGAGATAGTACAGGCATCAGAGGATGAAACTGTTGAACTTAGTGCAGATTGGGATTTGTGCATTAGTGATGATGCAAGAGTTGTTATTTGCAAAAAGGATTCTGATTTGGAATTGTGGCAACCTGAAGGAACAATCGAAGTTGATGCAGATTTCCATCAAGAAATTACTTCCGCTTGGCAAAAGGAATGCAATCCTAATCATGTCTCACAAGGCGCATATATTTCTCGCCAACAATACGACGAAGGTGCTGCTGCAAGACTTAAATTACTAGGTCAAGAGTTAGATGGGAAAATGATTTGGCCGCCGCGACAAATGGATGATAATGGACTGGCAATACCACAGGCAAGCACCTCCTTACATGGTGAGGCAACAGTTGAATCTTGGACAAAACTTGCCCCAGCAGGTGCGCCTTCTGAATTTTCATTTAGGGCGCCAATCTTGGGCGGAATAACCACAGTATTTGTTCGCTTTAAACAAGGACCAAGAGGGGTTTTCTTATTGGTTGATGATGAGGATAATAATCCCCAAATTGGAGATCAAGTTCAATTTGTGACTAGAAGAATCTATGCTCAGGAAGCGTTTATCCGCTATGGACTGAAATGTCAAATTGTCAAAGAGTAATCACTCTTCTTCATATTTTGCTGCGGTATGTTTGCTGACTAATCTGTTATTACAATGAGGGCACCTATCGTCAACACTGAGCATATTGGGCCTAATAGCCAAAACTGCGAGACAACTGGAACAGGCTGCGAACATCTCTCCTTCCTCTAATTCAATATCCAATGAACTAGTATCAACTTCTGAAAAATATGCTGCTCTATAACCTGGATGGAAATGGTATCTCACTCTTCTGATTGAACCCAGAGTAGCCCAACCAAGTAATATCGCCATAATTAGACTAAACATGCTCCCTTGAATAAAGAGAATGATGTCGTTAAATGTTAAGATTGCAAAGAATAATGCTGCAAGGGCGATGATTACTGCCCCTGGCCAATATGCCCAGCCATTCTGTCGCCGATAACCAGTCCAAATCAGACCCCCTGCAATCGCTGGAATGATGACGAGGTATTGTGATAATACTGATGTCCCAGCATCAATTTGCATATTTATTATTGTTGAAATTATCAATATAATAATCAATGTATCAACGGCCAATATTAATGCCGTTCCTCGATGTACTCTCTCAAAGGTATTTTGAGTCGAAGAAATTTTTGATGGAGCAATCCCTGCTGGGATTATTTCCCCACTCCTATCCCCCGACATGATTTGCTGGTGGCGCAACACCATATTCAATCATTGGCATATTTTAGATTGCAAACGCCCTAAACTAACGGCGAAGGAGTCTTGAGCAAGTTATGTTTGGCATTGTCATGGCGATGAGGGATACCGACGTTGAAATGCGAGGCTCAAGCCTTGCAGGTCTGCGAATCGTTTTGGGTATTACAGGAGGTATTGCCGCTGTTGATACGGTTCGTCTTGCTAGAGAACTGCGTCGTCATGGTGCACAATTAACTGTGATAATGACACAGTCGGCACAGAAAATCATTACTCCATTGGCCGTTCGTTGGGCTAGCCAGTGCGAAGTGATTACCGATTGGGATGGCGATTTATCTGCACTTGATGAAGCGGATGGAATCTTAGTGGCCCCTGCAACTCGTAATTTGATGGCCGGTTATGTGCATGGGCTCAATAATGGACCACTGTTGATGGCTTTATCAGCTGCAAGAGGGCGAGGTACTGCTACTATGTTCGTACCAAGTATGCATTCTGACTTAGCAGGAGACCCAATTACTGATGATATTGTATTAGAAGTTAGGAAACATGGTGCTGGTGTTCTGTGGGGAGAAAGTGTAGAGGGAAAACAAAAAACTCCACCTCATGATGAAATAGTTGCAAAGTTCGCTCATTTTATCAATAGAATCAAGCCAAAAAGAAAATCTATTGT
>DUCL01000144.1:0-255 GCA_012959845.1 Candidatus Poseidoniales archaeon | reverse complement strand
TAGTGGTGCTACAGGATTGACACTAGCAGATCACTTTTATCGATTAGGACACGATGTTACGTGTGTCGCTGGAGTAGTCTCATGCCAAATTCCAAGTTGGCTACCTCTAATCATTTCAGCCCCTAATGCTGATGATATGTTAGCAGAATTGATGGCGATTGCCAAGGATAATATTGATGCATGGATTCATTGTGCTGCAGTATTGGATTATCTTGTAGCAAATCCGGCACAAGGCAAGGTTGCGAGTCAGCAAGG
>DUCL01000143.1 GCA_012959845.1 Candidatus Poseidoniales archaeon | reverse complement strand
GACTAGAAAGACAGACCAAGAGAATCTTCAGAGTAGTTCCGCTTGGATATCCGAGGTGTGTATGATGAGTCAAAGTATGGCAAGAAAACTTCCATTGAATGGATTTGGAAACTGTGTGACTTATGGTGAAGCAAATGATATGGGCATTGGTTTACCGATTGATATCGATAAAAATAGGCCACTGGTAATCGCTCATCCTGCGGCTGGAAATTATCATCATGCTAGTATGAGTTTGTTTGAGGATGCCGAACATCCCTTTGTTCACTTACTCGTCGATTATGGCCAGTATTGCCCAGATACTTGGCCATATCATGCAGATGATGCTCACCATGCTATCTATCAGAGATTGCATGATACTTCTGAAGGAGCACCAGTATTTAGAAAGACATCAATTGCAGTTCCACATTGGCAAATCCACGTTGTTAGCGAAGCCTATGATTATCTTTCCAAAGCAGCACCGATTGACATTTTGTATGTTGATTGGATGACTTGGCTTGACAAATTCATCATCGATGATAAAACGGCATTGGCTGACATGATGGCTCATTATGCCGATAAAATTAGAGATGGTGGCCTAGTTATTTTTGACCATAAGCACAAGTCCATGGGTGAAGATGGCTGCAGATGGTATAATCATCCAGGTGGAACTTTTCCTATTGGAGAACATGCTATGATGGAAGAAGTTTGCACAATTGAATGGATGGGTTGGGACATATCTAATGATATCAATACATATTCAGCAACAGTGTTCAAGATTCATCATTCAAGTGAAGGTCCACTTGGGAAAACGGATTGGAACAAAGCGATAAAACCGTGGTTTTGGAAATCTATTCCAGAAATGGCATTGAATAAGCAACAAGTGCAAAAGCTGATTGAAGCAGACCATAGTGAATCTGTTCATCCCAATGCAATTACTTGGGAAAACTGGCATGATACATGGACGACAGTCTACATGGAAGGCAGTGCCTATTCAACAGTATACCAGACTCCAGTTCCAAGAAAAACAGCATGGCCAAAAGACTCGTACATGGAATATTTACAATGGTTAGTTGAGCATCCACAATGCCTGCTACCAACTGTTGAAAAGAGGTCATACAAATTACAAGGTGAGAACTTCATTCTCAACCTTGTCCATGGAGATCTGCTTGAATTAGCACCTACACTTTACACCAAGCATTCTGCATTAGCAGTTAGGAATAATTTGCAGCAAAAGATTGTCAGCAGATGTCCATGGTGGAAAAAACAGGTTACTACATTGCAGACCAAACAATCATGGCAGCCTAATCCGGTAAAGGGATTGAAATGGTCTGGTCAAGATGCGACAAAAAATCTCGCTAAGATTCTTATTGAGCAATCCAAAGTTCAAGCGATATCCACGACTATGCATAATTTACCATATTTTGAATGCAGACAAATTGTCACTGTTGCTCATGGTAATGCAACGTTGGCAGAAGTAATGCAAGCGGTTGAAGCATATTATGAGGAATTGGGATGGGATTATCCTAGACCTACAAAGACGCTTGAATTAACGATAGTATATCTTGATGAAAATGAATATTCCTCTGAAACAACAGCCATTGGCCCAAGTAATTGGGTATCGCACTCTGGCAGGTGGAGACACATGTTGTAAGAGGAATGGTGTAGGAGGCCCCTTTGGTGTATGGTGCACGCTGTGAAAGCAGAGGATCTGGTTCGATTCCAGAAAGGGATGTTAGTTATACCTCAAAGTCAAATGTAGGGGAATCATTCAGACAACATCGGACACAATTGTGCTCTTGGAAAATGTTGATTGGTGCAATTTAAATTCTTGATGAATGTTAGTTTGGAAATTAAATTTGTTCAAACATACGGTCGGAATGGATAGACTGATACAGCCGCTTTTGCGTCAGTTTTTTTGAAGAATTTCTTATCGAAGAGGTCGGCAGGGAAATGTTGCTTCATCAGGCTCTCGTTTACTTCAGGGTCCTGAGCCTTTCGCTCCCAAGTACAGATTGTATCAATCCCTTCATGTTCTTTGCAAATCATCATGATCTGCAATGTCTTTGCCTCGAATTCCTTTTTACATAGTTTGTGCTTACCATAAAGTTCGCAATATTCTTCGTGCAATGTCTCTATTTTTGTGGTTCGCTTTAGAAGACCGCCTCTGTTAAATGCGCTTGATAAATGGTTCGGGATTTTCTTTTTCTCGTCGGCTTCCCTTTCTGATTCAGCGCTGTGTACCTTTTTCCAGTATCCCTCAGTAGCCTTCTTTCCAGCGTTTTTTGGGTATAAATGAACAAACGTTGTATCGACTTTTTGAGGTTTTTCACATATCTTTTTTTGCGCAGCAGATGCCAAACTTTTCCATTTAGAAAAATTGAATTCTTCTTTTTCAGGGGTAAACTTCACTGATGTTACGCCTTCAATCCCATCTCCGTTATCATCGCTCAGCGTCTTTAGTTCATATTCAGCTGCTTTCATCAAGTAGTATGATTTTTTCATTTTTTCTTCAAGATCATATGCTTCGTCACGTAACCTTTCTGCATCCTTTAATGCAGGCCCGGTCAAGGTTAGCATGCTTTTTGTGGATGATTTGTAGTACAATAGTCTCAATGCTTTCAACGTTGGACCGTGAATCTTATCCAACCTTTTTGCTTCCTTAATTGCGGCATCTCGCTCTGTATCAGTAAATTTGAACCACTCAGTGCTCATTTGGTTCGCTCGGTATGTTGCATGCAGAATTTGTTCAATCAGCAATGGGGCTTCAGTTTTGATGACCGCATAAGGAACTACTCGGTGTGGGTTTCCAGTTTGATGCTCCTTGATTCGCTCGGCGGTTTCTCGAAGGTTGCGGACGATACCAATTTTGTAGAATCCCTGACTTTTTCCAGTTTTTGGGTCGATTGAGGTGATGAAGTACAATTCGCCGGGGTCGATCTTAGTTACCATGGGGGTCCCTTGAATTACTTACAAATAATTCTTCCCGGTGAAATCGTTTTCCAATTTAGCCCATTCGAACATTACGACGACTGTCGGTAGTTCGCCACATTGATTGCTGGTCACGGAAGGATTCACCCATATCGTGGAAAACAAAAGGTGTCAAGTTCATTGAATCGCCGCTAGGTGGATTAGCGCTGGCATTAGCACAGAAAGCTGGTAGTGGGAAGGTACCGGTTTGACCTGGTTGGATTTCAATCCACACGTCTT
>DUCL01000142.1 GCA_012959845.1 Candidatus Poseidoniales archaeon | reverse complement strand
ACTGTATCATCGCTTCATCCCATCCTGGGAACCGTAGTAAATCCGCTTGTGAAACGCCAGCGGCTTCCTCTGATTTTTGTTCCTGTGAACTCGAACCATCGAGAACAGGCATTTCCCAATCAGAGGTCTGTATTGGTTCTGCAAAATCATTAGCGTCCGTATTAATTGCAGTGAGTGTTACCAAATCTTTTTCCTCCTCAGCATTTTTATTTATTCGATTTAATATTAAGAATGCACCAACTAATAATAGCGCTGCTGAAATCATCAGAATCATCATTAAATCTGCTCCTAAATTTTCACCTTCTTGGTCAGATGGAGTTGCCAATAGTGCTCGTTGCTCTGCTGAACAGCCAGTTAAATCCCTTGATACGCCAGTTGGTGTATCTGGGCACAGATCGTCATCATCCAGAATACCGTCATTATCTGCATCCGTATCATTTGTTCCAGTTTGATTATTGGTTTGATTATTAGTAGGCTCATCAACGACAATACCTCCCAAATCACATCCCATCGCTTCCGATTCATTGACTCCATCACCATCTGCATCGGCGAGGTTTAGAGCATCATGAGGAGATACATCATCAATTGAAGAATTCATTGCAGTTGCTTGAGCCCATGCAACTTCAATAGCGTCCACAATACAATCACCATCGGTATCAGCAGCCATTGGGTTACTACCGTGGAGGAATTCAACTGAGTTATCTAATCCATCTCCATCACTATCAACCAAGCCCTCGTTTTGATTTTCAGAACTAATATATCGTTGAGTACGATTTAATGAATATTCCACTTCCCAATAATCTGGTAATCCATCCAAATCTGAATCGGTATCATTGTCAACCCTATTCCAATCTTGATGCCAAGCCTCAAGATATGGTTGGGCAACTTCTTGGCTATGAATTAGCACACCCATCTCTCTATTGCGTGTCAAGGCAGATGAACCCCAGTTTATTGAAGAAATTAAAACTGATTGCTGGTCAATTATAGCACCTTTGTTGTGTAATTTACTGATAGTTCCATCATTTGACATAATGACAGCCGAAACATCTAGTCCATCACTACCATTCCATTGCTCGTTGAAAGTATCTATGGCATTCTGAATATCTTCATCCAAGTAAGCACCGTTTAGAATTAGTCGTATAGACACCCCTCTCTCAGCAGCTGAACGTAATGCCGAGGTAACTGGGTTTTCACCCCATCCATATGACCAATCGAGGTCTAGATATTGAAGTGATAACAGAATCTCACTTTGAGACGAATCAATCATTGAAACCAAGCCACTGATACAGTTGTCTGGACAGGTTATCAATTGGCCACTAAAGTTGCCAGATATTTTTGCAGCCATTGTTCCAAGATAGGTGCTATCACTAGGTAATTGCCATCCAGATGGCATATCGGATACACTTGCTTGACGAATGTGTTGTAGCGATACATCTTCATCATGCTGCATTTGAGATAGGACCTCATTTGCAAATCCAGCATGATCTACAATAACCCCCCAATCTCGATTACCCCATGTATCCGGCAATGGCATTGAAGATGGTTTCCAATTACCTGAACCCATCCAAACACTTTGACCATCGCGTACAGCAACCTTGCTGTGAATGAATAAGTATGGGTCATTATTTGAAGCGGAGAACCAAAGAACATTTGCACCAGCATCTGACAATTCAGCAGCGAGGCCATATTGCATATCCATATCGTAACCTGTCCAGAAATATTCATCACCAGCATCCAGAACAACCGTCACATCAACACCAGCATTTTGCGCATCCAAAATGGCATTAAACAAATTCATTTGTTGTAGTTGGTATACGTGAACATGAAGTGAAGTTTGTGCTAAACTAATCCATTGTACTAAGTCAACAAGCCCGTCTTGTGGAGCAATGAGTGGCGTTACATCCATCTGGCCCGAGAAATTAGCCGCGGAACAGAATGTGCTACCACCAAGCCTTCCCCAACGTTGATGCCAATCAGTAACAGTGTCAGTATCCTGCATCTGCCCACAACCATCTCCACGGTGGTATATCAGGTGGCTAATTCCGGTGAACGGTTCAACTAAACTAATTCCAGACCAACCTTCAACATCAACTGGGCCGTTACCATATACGATTGTATCAGCAATTACACCGCTTGGGTTAATTAATTGCAAAGCAGCACCAGAATCTGACAAATACACACTTCCATTCATCGCAGTGCTCATGTCAATGAGGGTACCACTTTCAAAATCTGATAATGAATCAGTATCGCTAGTTAGAATAATGGCTGAGTTAGCAGGAATGCTGAGGGAAATAAATCCAGCTTCAAAAACAGAGTATGAAGAAGAGGTATGCCGTAGAGACCAACCATTCAATATTGCCGTCTCATCTCCAATGTTGGAAATTTCAATAAATTCGTTACTGACTGCAAATTCGGCTGACCCATCACTCATCAATCGAGTGAATTTGAGATCTTCAACACTGGCCATTTGGCTTGGGTCTGGTTCTGGTTGTCCCGGAGTAGGCCATAATGTGTGCACCCAATCATCACTTGCATTTTCACCATGCATTAGAGTCTGACAATCAGTTATCACACTCCAAGTGGCAGAATCAATCATCTTACCATCTGGGTTTGAAAGTGAAATTGTATCCCCTAGGCCAGTGATTATCCAGTTGTCAAGCAGAATTACTGCTCTTTCTTGTGGAAGTAAAATATTGATTTCTGGATTTATTCCATCGACCCAAATATTGTCTTCGCGAATAAAGACTCGGTCTTCTCCAATAGTGTCAAATCTCCAACGACTCAAATTAATAGGGTCATTTCCAGTATTGTGCAATTCAACCCAATCGTCTGCAGGAGAAACTGAACCATCGTTACAATATGGGAGTATTTCTGTAATTTCCAAATCTTCCGAACCAATATATTCAGGCCATTGTGGGTTTAGTTGTCCCGGAGTTGGCCAAGCAGATTGCACCCAATCTGTTCCAGTTGAGGCATTAAGGCCCAGTATTCCAGCACCAGCGTGCATAGATGTAGGGTCAATTAATGATTCACCTTCTACCGTTTTAGTCCAAGAAACACTGTGGATGTCCACACCATTACCGTTAGCCAAACTAATCACATCAGAAGTTGTGTGCTTAAGGTAAAAACTGCTGGTGCCATTCAACACGACTAGAACCGATTCATCAGGTGCAATATCTGGAGTTGATTTGAATGGCATATTGTGCTC
>DUCL01000141.1:8391-19332 GCA_012959845.1 Candidatus Poseidoniales archaeon | reverse complement strand
CGTCATAATTTTCTTCTTGTGCATTCAAAACAAAGTTCTCAACATGAATTGGTGCTAAATCTGGGTTTAGTTCAATTGTAATTACCTCATCTCTATGAACGCCTAAAGCATCAGTCCAAGTGATGTTTAGATATGCTTCAGAAGCCGTATATGTTTGTTCAGTATTGGCAACTGTTATTCCTGCGAGAACTATAACCAATGCCATACCCATTGCAACCATTCCTGCCAAAGTAGGGGTGCCATCATTGATTAGACGAGGAAGTGAAGTTTCGGAGAAGCCCAAATCTTGCATCTCATTCAATACATCATTGTAAGAAGAGTTTGCCTTTTTATCCTTAGGCGCTTTCTTGACTGATTCCCTCAATAGTGATGCTGCTTTACGGTAATCTGGCTTACTACGCTTTCCCTTTGCGATTGCCCAAGTTGCTTCACCAGCAATTCGTAGGGTGGTTGGATGCGACCCTTCGCCATCAACTTCGCGTAATTCCAATAGAGCACCTTCGGCTTTTCCACTGGTAATCAATTTCTCGGCCTTTTGCCAAGATTCGGACATTTTTTTGTCTGCCATGTGCATTCCGAGATACTAATTGGTTTTGAGTCTCACCCCTAATTATTATTGATATTATTCATAAAATAGAATTAATAATCCATTTATTCCGCGATTATTCTTCACTGTTGACGATTCAATAAACATAGCAAACAGCACCGAATTGCTGAAAGCCTCTCCAACATGTTCAAGGGGTGTATGCGGACCCGAATGCCTCAAGAGGAGTGTGTTTCATCGCCACTTACCTCCGAGGGGACAACCCACAATGCCAACCATTGCAAACGATTTCACAATCAACATCGCCACAGCAAACGGAACAGGTTCACAAAGTGCGAACCTAATTTTACTTCAATCAATGTTTGAAATGGGCATTCCTGTTTCTGGCAAGAATATGTTTCCTTCAAATATTTCTGGACTACCTACTTGGTATATCGTAAGGCTTTCAGACCATGGATATCAAGCACCTGGTGATAGAACTCACATCCAAGTATTGGTCAACCCGGCAACATGGGATGAGGACTTGGCTGCTCTTGAATCTGGCTCAGTAGTAATTTGGAATTCAGATGCAAAAAAGGAAATGAATAGAGAGGATATAATCTCATATCCAGTCCCAATGTCGTCATTAGCAAGAAAAATCAATCCAAAGATTGCTAAATTAGTTACTAATATTGTATATGTTGGCATCTTAGCAGAAATGCTTGGAATAGACCAAGACGCTTTAGTATCTGCATTATCAAAGCAATTCAAAGGAAAAGAGAAAGCGATTGAGTTAAACCTCACGGCATTGGGTTTGGGGCGTGATTATTTCAAGGATAATCTTCCCAAAGAAGACCCATATGTGGTTGAGCCAAGAGAACAATCCACTGCTAAATTCTTTATCGATGGCAACGAAGCAACGGCATTAGGTTGCCATTTTGGCGGAGTGCAAATGCTCGCTTGGTATCCAATTACTCCATCATCTGGCATTGCTGAGGCGATCATAGAATATATTCCGCAAATTAGAACCAATGATGATGGCGAAGCAACATGTGCAGTTATTCAAGCCGAAGATGAATTGGCTGCTGCTGGAATGGTTATCGGCGCTGGCTGGGCTGGTGGGCGTGGAATGACCGCTACCTCTGGACCAGGAATCTCTCTAATGCAGGAATTTATTGGACTTGCATATTTTGCAGAAGTACCTTCTGTGTTCTGGGATGTCAACCGAGTAGGGCCATCAACTGGACTGCCAACTCGCACTCAACAATCTGATATCTCAATGTTATACGAAGGAAGTCACGGAGATACTCAACACATTGTATTAATTCCAGGAACTGTTGAAGAGTGTTTTGAATTCGGATGGAGAGCATTGGATTATTCTGAAAGATTCCAAACTCCAGTATTTGGACTGTCTGACCTTGATTTAGGAATGAACCGTTGGGACTGTGAAGGATTTACCTATCCAGATCAAGATATGGATAGAGGCAAAGTTGTGAGAGACCGTGAAGTTTTTGAAGCGTTTGAAGACTTTGGGCGTTACCTTGATGTTGATGGCGATGGTATTCCATACCGTACTTTGCCTGGTTCTGGAATGGACCCAATTCTTTATCGTGGTACCGGCCACGATACAAAAGGAGTTTATTCTGAAAAACCACAAGACTATGTCGATTTGATGGCTCGTCTGAAAAGGAAGATTAACAATGCCAGAGAAATTCTTCCAGCCCCACTCTTACGCGAAGAAATAGAATGTGAAGTTGGTGTCATCTATCTGGGTAGTATGGAAAATACAATTCAAGAAATTGATGATATCCTTGAAGAAACTGGAATGAAGGTTAGTCAATGCCGTGTACGCGCATTACCAATGTCAAGCCAAGTTGAAGATTTCATTAGAAGACACGAGACCACTATCGTTCTTGAAATCAACAGGGATGGACAACTGTGGGGGATTCTAAGAAAGGAATTGCCAAATGATTTGGTGACAAAAATTCATTCCGTTGCTTATTCTGATGGACAACCGCCTCGTGCAAGAATATATTCTGATTTAATTATGGCAAAACTTGAGGAGGTGAAACAATGAGTGAAAGACCAGCACGCCCAGCAAAGGTAATCAAACTGAATGTAATCAATGAGCCAAAGGATTCCTACACTGGAGGACCTTCATCTCTATGTCCTGGTTGTGGTCATGACCAAATCTCAAATGTCATAATTGCAGCTGCATGGGAAAATGGAATTGAACCTCATCGTATCGCTAAAATGTCTGGTATTGGATGTTCCTCCAAAACTCCAGCATATTATCTTGGACAATCTCATGGATTCAATACCGTTCACGGTAGAATGCCATCTGTAACCACTGGCGCTTATACTGTTAACAAAGACTTGCTTTACCTCGGAGTTTCAGGTGATGGAGATTCTGCATCTATTGGTATTGGACAGTTGATACATGCGATTAGACGCAATGTAGACATGGTCTATATTTTGGAAAACAATGGAGTATATGGATTGACTAAGGGCCAATATTCTGCTACTGCAGACATCGGTTCCAAGAAGAAAAAGGGTGCTGTAAATGAAACGCAACCTATCGATTTATGCGCTCTAGCAATCAATCTGGGTTGTACATTCGTTGCTCGTTCATTCTCTGGTTCAAAGAAGCAACTTAAGTCATTGGTGAAGGCCGCAATGTCGCATAAAGGATTTGCATTGATAGATGTAATTTCACCTTGTGTCACTTTCAATAATAATGATGAATCTTTGAGGTCCTATGGTTATGTCAAAGACAATAATGTCACACTCCACATTGCCGATTATATTCCAAATCGAGCTCCTATGGAAGAAATTGAAGTTCCTGAAGGACATTATCGCGATATTACTCTTCACGATGGTTCTGTAATAAGATTAGAAACAATTTCAGAAGACCATGACCCAACAAATGCTGTTGCTGGCCTAAGTGCTCTTCACGCTGCAGAAGCAGAAGCAAAGCACGTCACTGGATTACTATACTATGATGGAAACAAACCATCACTAATAGAGGACTTGGGGCTGGTTGATAGTCCTTTGATCGATGTTGCAGATACTGACTTGCGTCCAAGTCGCGAAACACTGGACAAATTAAATGCTGCATTCTTATCTTGATGCTGTTTTTCAGTTATTTTGTCCAATTTAGCCAAATCTCCAATAAAGGAGCAGTTGCTATTCGCCATTGATGGAAGGCATTGTCATAGCGGGAAGAATCGCACTGATAATAATTCCATTACTTGTATTTCGCTCCATTTACAAGAGAGGAAAGAGGAAGCAACAAAGATTGGCTGACATCGCTCAACGTGAAAAATATGGAGGATTTGAGGCAATTGAATCTATTGAAAGAGATGGATTGATAATTCTTCGCTCAAGACAAATCCCTGATTTATCAGAAGAAGAATATTCAGAATATAAGGAGAGAGATTCACACCGAGACAGAAACATAATGGATTTGAGATTAATATTATCCGATATTATTGACGATATTGATGATGACATACCTGAAGAAGAGATTGATGATGAGGAACGACGAATCATGGAATTAGGCGTACGTAGTGAATGGATTGAAGAAAATCAACAACCGCTAAATGAACATTCAATGCTAGTTTCAGAAGAAGAAATAGGCAGTGGAATCACTGTCACTGAGGCTCCTGAAGATGATGACATGGATGAACGCCTGATAAGAGAAGGTGGAAAATCTGGTGCTGTTCAAGTCACTCTTTCTTGGGACGATTATAACGACTTAGATTTGCATGTATTCTGTCCAAATGAAGAACGAATATATTTCAACAACAAAACTAGTGATTGTGGTGGAGTATTAGATGTTGATATGAATGTTAAACCTGTTAGTAATAATCCTGTTGAAAATGTTGTGTGGCAAGATTATCCTCCTGCTGGAAAATACAAAGTTGGAGTTCATTTTTACAAACACTTCCGTAAGAAGAGGTCAAAGAAAACTTGTAAATTCCGATTGCGCGTAGTTGTTGGTGATGATAGTAAAGAATTCCAAGGCAGTATTACATACGGCCAAGCGATTCAAATGGTTACAACATTCACTATTATTCCAAATACAGCGAAGGAATAGGCAAAGAAAATGTCTACCACTATCACCGTTCAGTTGAAGAAGTGATGGCTAATCGGCCAAAGCATAGTCCCCTAGTGTAGCGGTCCATCATGGTGGGTTCTGGTCCCGCCGACCTCGGTTCAAATCCGGGGGGGGCTACTTTGATGATACTCGCTTTTGACGTAGTCCCCTCAGATTTGAAGGCCGTTGTGGAATCATAGATTCCACCGGTCCTCGGTTGAATTGCAAACGTTAACACAACCTACGGATTCAAATCCGGGGGGGCTACTTTGATTAGACCCTATTTTAGCGTAGCCCACCCCCTTCGCGTGAACGGTAATATTGCTGTCGAGCGGTTAGTTCACGCTTGACCTACGAATGAAACGCTTGATGATAATCATTCTTAAGGTCCAGGGGGGCTACCTTAATTGTCACACAGTAACAAATCTAAACAATATTTTTGAGACCCAACTAAGCATCATAATGACCATGAATGATGCGATTGCATATCTTGCCCAAGGCCTTGGTGGCTTTGTTTCCGGCCATGGGTCAATACCCATTTTTTCAGCCTCATCAACAACTCTGGCGAGAAGGGCAAGTTCCTCCTCTATTGTTTCAGCCATAATGAGCCCAAGCACTACTGCCACTTCAAATTGCTTTGAGGCCGGTGAAGGAAATCATTGAAGGTCGGGGTGCTTTGCTTTGACTATGAGCGAAGTCCCTGACGGTGTTGAGATGGGGGTTGCTTCGCGCAAAATTAGGCCATCGGCAACATTGATGATTACTCGTGATGGTATTGATGGAGTTGAAGTCTTACTCGGTAGGAGAGCACAGTCAATGCCAGCTTTTCCAGAATATTGGGCATTTCCAGGAGGCGGTCTGTCCCGAGTTGACAAGTTAGCAGTTGAAGAACTGGACCAATTAAATGGAACAAATGCTGCAGCGATTGCGGCCATCATGAGAGAAGTTGTTGAAGAACTAGGTTTTGCCTGTGATAATGGAAAAATTGTCGCAGTTAACAATATGGCAAGAAATCTTGTGGTGGAAGACAAAGCAAATTGGTTAGGTCAGGTCAAGCAAGGAAATATTGTATGTGATACTACTGGTATTCGCCATATTTCATCGAGGACTACACCGCCTTTTGGACCGGTGTTATTTGAAAATACATTCCTTCACATTCATGGCGGAAGTATAGGAGAAGTTCCGCAAGCGAGTATTGTAGGTCAAACAGAATTTGTTGAATTCACATGGCAAACTGCTGAGCAATTATTGGCAAAGTGGCAGCAATATGAAATGAAAATCGCACCTCCTGTTGTCACATTATTGATGCAATTAAAACGTACACTAGCACAATTTGATGGAGACATGATACTGTCTGCTGAAGAAATGGAAAGGCAACAGATAGGGCGCCGTTCAATCCTATTCGCACATGGGGTTGAGGTTGTTCCGGTAAAAACCGCAACATTACCACCGGCTGACCATACCAACTCCTATCTTATTGGAGATCCCGATGGTGATTTCGTATTAGTTGACCCTGCTGCAAGAATGCGAGAGGGCATGGAACAATTAGCAACTGCAGTCGAACGCCATAATGGTAATTTGGTGGCAATTGTATTCACTCATCCACACAGTGACCATCTAGGTGATTTTGATTTGCTTAGAGAGGCTTTTGATGTACCGATTTGGGCTAGTCAGGAGACCGCTTCTCAGATTTCTTGTCAGCGAATATTGGTTGACGGAGAAATACTGCAACTTGGGAAGCAAAATTGGCAGGTATTGCAGACTCCTGGGCATCACCCTGGTCACATTTGTTTATTCGGTGATGCTGGATTGGTTGCTGGAGATATGGTTGCTGGAATTGGCACCATCCTAATACCTCCAAATGAAGGTGATATGGACCAATATTTGCAACAATTACAACGCTTAATCGATTTGAAACCGCACTTAATTTTCCCAAGTCATGGCCCAGTCATCCCATTACCACAAAAGAAGTTGACATATTACCTAAATCACAGGGCTGCTCGCCATCAAAAGGTGCTTGATGCTGTAGCAGATGGCAACCAATCGCTGGCTCAAATCGCCAAGATTGCCTATCAAGACAGCCCAGATGCACATCCATTATTAGCCCAAGACCAAACTCTATCACATTTGCTTTCACATCAAAGAAACGGCCATATTCGTCAACAAGAAAACAATTGGAAGATGGCATGAATGGACATTCAACCGCTGATAGAAGCCATGGAAAGTGGCCAAGATTTTGAAAGAGCTGCTCAGATAAAGCGCTATATGAAAACCGAAATGGATACTATCGGTTTGACAGTCGGCGAGTTGAGATCTGCGACAAGAGATTTTGTCAAAACTATGCGCCAACAGCATAATTGGAATGCTCAATTATCTCGTCAACTGGTTAGTGAATTATGGAGTCAATTCAATTGGACTATGCGACAAAGTGCGATAGAAGTTCTCGTTTATGATATCGCATATCACAAAAAAGATGCTGCTGCAAGCCTAAAATATTGTGAAGAAGTAATACTTCCTAGATTAGATGGATGGGCATTGACCGATGTTCTGGCTACCAAGGTTTTGCCATTCTTAGTACCAAACCCGCAACATTTGTTGACTTGGTTAGATAATGATTCGTTTTGGATTCGGCGCTGTTCGTTACTGGCTCAATTTCCACAAATCCGAAAAATGCAAGCCGATTTGGACGTTCACCAGCAATGTGTTGACCATTTAATCGATGATAAAGAATGGTTTATTCAGAAAGCGATTGGCTGGTCATTGCGTACTATAGCATACAAGCAACCTGAATGGGTATTGAGTTTTGTAGAAGATAGGCCCAATATGTCAACATTTGCCAAAAAAGAGGCGCTAAGGCGTTTGCAGTAATCATTTGTGATTGCATCAATTGCGAATATTGCTGGGCTGAGAGTTCAAGACCCCTAGACATCCAGCGAAGTATGGAGGCGAGAGCATGAAGGCGGCGATGAGTGGTTTTGACCTATATGCAATGGCTAGTGAATTGGAGAAATTCACAGGCGCATATGTCAAGAAGGCATACATGCCTCACTATGAGCAAATTGTTCTTAGAATCAATCCAAAAGGTATGGACCAATTTGATTTGGTATTTGTGAGAGGAGAAAGAATCTACACATCTAATCGCGACCGCCCGATGCCGATGTCTCCTCCACCATTCGCTATGTTGCTCAGAAAGCATCTCAAGAATGCACGATTCACAGGAGTTAGACAACTTGGCTTTGACCGAGTATTGGCATTTGATTTTGATACCAAGTTTGGTTCAAGGCACATTTATGTTGAAGTCTTTAGAGATGGGAATATCATTTTAGTTGATGATGAAGGAATCATTATCCAGCCACTAACTCATGCAGCATATGCTGGAAGAACTCTCAAGAAGGGCGTTGAGTACTCTCCTCCTCCTGCAGCAATGGATCCTTTTACACTTGATGAAGAAGGACTTAGTGAATTGTTTGGCGACACCGATAGAGACCTTGTTTCAACTCTTGGTGGAAAGGCGAATCTTGGTGGAACTCATGCAAATGCTGTTTGCCAACTTGCTGGCCATGAGCCAAATATGAATACAGAGGATGCAGACATTAATGCTGTTCATTCAGCACTACATCAATTACTAAACGACCTGTCGACTAGCAAGAATGGTTTCTTAATTCTAAAACCAAGTAAGGAGGTAAATGCTGAGCAATTACAGGCAGAAGCCGATAAACATGTCATCGGCGTAGAGCGCGATAGATTCTTGGAGATGCATGCTGAGGAAGCAACCCCTATTCTATTGCCCTCACATGTCGATAAAGCAATGTTGAGTTTTGACACTCTGGGAGATGCTGTTGATGCTTGGAAAGGCTTCCATGATTCGGCGGCATTAGCAAGACGTGAGGCTGAAAAATTGGATATTGCTGCTCCTGGAAGAGGTCATTCAACAGATGTGGAGAGATTACAAAGAAGACTTGTCCAACAAGAGAAATCGATGAAAGATTTCTCAGCGAAAATTGACAAGCAACAGGCTCTTGGTCACATAATTCAAGAAAATTGGACACATATTGAATCGCTATTGACACAAGTCAATGAGGCTGTTGATGTTCAAGGCTGGAAAGAAATCAAAAAGGCTGCTAAAGAAATCCCATGGATTGTATCTTTGAATGCTGCGACGAGAACATTTGTCACAATTCTTCCAGATGAAAACGGTGAAGCAAATGGGCCACAAGCCACGTTATCTCTTGATGAAAGCGTTCATCAAAATGCTCAACGTCAGAAGAATAAAAATAAAGGTGCAATCGGTGCACTTGAAGATACAAAGACCCAACTGAAAACTGCTCAGAAAAAAGAAACAAAGGCAGAGGCTACTGGAAAATTGAATCGAATAAAACGCAGTAAGAGATTTTGGTTTGAATCACACCGCTGGTCAATGATTTCGGGTGGTCATTTACTGATTGGAGGCAAGGATGCAAAAGGAAATGACACCGTTGTCAAAAAGCATTTGTCAAGTAATGATATGTACCTCCATGCAGATATACATGGCGCTCCGTCATGCAGTTTGCGTTCAACTCAGGGCTTCATCATCGACCCACAAAAGCCGGCTCATATTCCAGATGATATCCCTGCGTATCGTCTTGCTGATAAATTAGAAGACTCTACTCTTGATGATGATAAATTGTTAGAAGCCGCCACATTAGCGCTCTGTTGGAGTCGGGCATGGGCAGGAGGAGGTGCTCATGGCACTGTATTTTCAGTTAAGCCTGCTCAAGTCTCAAAGACTGCTAATACTGGGGAATTCGTTGGCAAGGGAGCATTTATTGTCAGAGGACAACGCCGATGGTTCAAAGATTTAGATGTTCAAATCGGTATTGGGATTATTGCTGTTAATGGAGTTCCGCTATTGATGGGAGGAACACCTTCTACTGTCAAGCAAATTTGTCAAAGATATGCAATTTTGGCACCGGGGTTAACCAAAAAAGAACAACTGGCCAACAAGATATACAAGAATACAGGATTGGTCACCGATGATGTTCTTGGAGTACTTCCAGGTGCTGGCCAAATAATTGAAGACTATGGGATTTTTTCACTTCCAAAAAGTATTGATGAAGAGGAATGAACGATGACCAACCAAGACAAAGTCAAAACTGGTGGTGAAATGTGGGACCAGCGCTATTCTTCAGATGAATATGCATATGGAAAAGAAGCAAATATATGGCTCAGTGAGCGCATTTCACAACTCAGCCCCCCACAAAATAACCGCGCTTTATTCCCAGCGGATGGTGAGGGTAGGAATGCTGTATGGGCAGCACGAATTGGCTGGAATAGTGAAGTGTTTGACCTATCTATAGTTGGCAAACAAAAATGTCATCAATTAGCACAAGAACATGATGTTTCAGTCAATTATGAAGTTGATGATTTGTCTTTGAGAGAATTTCCTGAAAAAATATACGACCTAATCGCATGTTCTTGGTTTCATACGCCTAGTGAAATAAGAAAAGTCCACATGCCTAGAATGCTCCACTCATTGAAGAGTGGAGGACATTTCGTAATGGAAGGCTATCATACAAGTCAAATGCCTCTGCAAAGTGGTGGTCCAAAATCACTTGATCTATTATTCAACATGGATGAAGTACTAGGTGAATTAATTGGACAAAATGCACCACAGATGCGCATTATTCATGTCGCTGTCGCCAGTACTATTCTAGAAGAGTCAGCATTACACAAAGGACAAGCAAGAGTTGTTAGATTCCACTTGCAAAGAGATTGAATCAATCATCTTTTTGTGCATGCTTGTTACGCTTGCTAGCAGTTCTTCCACCACGGCCACCCTTACGAGTATGCTCAGGTCTATTGCGCAATTGCTCACGTGTCATTGGTCTTCTTCCGCCTAAGAATCCTTTCTTTTCAGAATGTGTTGGCTTGTAGGTTTTGCCTCTTGCATCTCCTCGATAATTACTATCCTTGGAATCATTCTTACCAATTTTCTCTTTTAGAGACTTATTCTGTTTTACTTTAGCAGGTTCTCTGTTGTCCTGCTTAGGTGCTCTATCACCGTAATTAGAATTTGATCTATTATCTTGACTTCCGCTTCTGTCACTACGACCTGAGTCTCGGCCACCATCTCGGTTTCCACCTCTATCGCCGCCACGGTATCCATTTCTGTCGCCACCACGATTTGAGTCTCGGCCACCATCGCGACCTTGGTACACATTTCTGTCACCGCCGCGGTATCCTCCACTTCCAGAATCTCTTCCACCATCACGGCCGCCTCTGTAGCCACCGCCACCGCTTCGACCTGAATCTCTTCCGCCGTCACGACCGCCATAGCCAC
>DUCL01000141.1:746-8221 GCA_012959845.1 Candidatus Poseidoniales archaeon | reverse complement strand
CCACCGCCGCCTCTGTAGCCTCCGCCACCGCCGCGTCCTGAATCTCTTCCACCGCCGCCTCTGTAGCCTCCGCCACCGCGGTGTCCACTTCGGTTATGTCTTCCACCACGGTCATTTCTTGCATTAGAGCCTTGACGGCCGTATGACTTTGCTCGTGGAGCAATAAATTCCACTTCAAATTCAGGTATTTCTGAAAATTCAGGAGGATTGAAATTACAATTAATTCCTACTTGGTGTTGAATTCGAGCATAGGACCTTTTCTGAGGTTTTTGAACGAGAGAGACCACAACGCCAGATGATCCAGCGCGAGCAGTTCTTCCACTTCGGTGTTTGTATGCCTTACCGTTTTCTGGAGGGTCATAATGAATTACACAATTTACGCCTGTAACATCAATTCCTCTTGCGGCTACATCTGTCGCAACTAGAGCCATTGTTTCTCCATGTTGGAATCTTTCCATGGCTCTGTCTCTGTTTCGTTGACTTAATCCTCCATGCAAGGTCTCAACTGAAACACCATCGTATTCCAATTCATCTCCGACTCTATCAACGCCTGCACGGGTACGGCAGAACACAATAGCACGGCCAGTTTTTCGGATTAATTCCGCACTCATCGGCCCTTTCTTTGAACCTGGCATCATCCAAAATAGATGTTGCATTGATTCCATTGAAACTTCCTTTGGTCCAACTTCAATCGTCACTGGTTCTATTTGATAATCTCGAACCAAATCTGCAACTTCTTCATCTAAGGTTGCGCTGAAAAGAATGGTTTGCCTTTGACTTTGGCACATATCAAGAATCTTACAAACTGGCTCCATGAATCCCATGTCAGCCATTCGGTCTGCTTCGTCAAGAACTACACAATTAACATCTTGAAGTGAAACATTTCCCCTGTCAATTAAATCTAATAATCGTCCTGGACATGCTACCAAAACATCAACGCCACGATCAAGTGCCTTGAATTGTTTTTGGTATGATACGCCTCCATAAACTGCAAGCACATACAATTTGAGCTCCCATGCAAGAGGCTCTAATACATTGTAAATTTGTTCTGCAAGTTCACGAGTTGGAGTTAAAATTAGAGAAGTTGGACAAAATGGTTTTGACTCAGTAGTCTTGGCCAATAGCGGAAGTCCGAATGCCAAAGTCTTACCAGAACCTGTTGGAGCACGACAACAAACATCCTTTCCAGCCATCGCTTCCGGTATCGCAGCAATCTGCACTTCAAACGGAGAAACGATGCCCTGAGCCTCTAAAACGCGTACGACCTTAGGGTCGACGCCGAGGTCGGCGAATGTAACATCTTCAGTGTCCATGTCTGTGGCCGACTCCCTGCCCTATTTAGCACCATCAGTATAAAAAAACCAATAATTATTCACTGAATAACCGATTATTCTGTGCGAACGAGCATTGCAACTGCATTTCCGCCACCGAGACATAGTGTTACTATTCCCGATTTACCACCGGTTCTGCGCATTACTCCAAGCATCGTAATCAAGCATCTTGTTCCACTTGAACCCAATGGGTGTCCTAGGGCAACTGCGCCCCCATGAAGATTTAATCTATCATGTGGTATTCCAACTTCTTTTGCAACAGCGCATGAGGCACTTGCAAATGCCTCATTATGCTCATAAATATCTACATCTAGAACTTGCAGATTATTTCGTTCTAAGAGATCTTTTACTGCCGGAATTGGAGCGCTCATTACTCGTGATGGTTCAACACCAGATGTCACATAATCTTCGACATAAGCAATTATTTCCCAACCTTGCTGTTTAGCAAATTCAGCATTGGCTAATAAAATTGCACTTGCACCATCGTTAATTGTACTAGCATTACCTGCTGTTACTTGGCCTTCTTTGTTGAAGGCTGGTCTTAGGTTTGCTAACGATTCAGCAGTGGTTCCAGCACGAACTCCTTCATCTTGAGAAAATTGAATCGGGGCGCCTTTTCCTTGTGCCACTTCAATGCTAAAGGTTTCCCAATCAAACCATCCATTTTCCCATGCAGTTGCTGCTTTTTGCTGGGATTTTGCTGCGAAGTCATCTGATTCTTGACGCGAAATTGAACATTCTTGAGCAACTGTTTCCCCTGTGTGGCCCATGTGAATGTTATCATAGACATCCCAAAGCCCGTCATGTATCATTGAATCAATTAGTTTGGAATTACCCATTTTCTCACCACCTCTTTGACCCATCATTAATTGAGGAGCGTTGGTCATACTTTCCATACCCCCTGCGATAATTACGTTATACTCTCCTGAGCGAATGCTGTTTGCTGCGGTCATTGCGGCCTTGAGCGATGAGCCGCACACTTTGTTTAAGGTCATACAAGGTGTTGAAACAGGCAATCCAGCGCCCAGTGCAACTTGACGTGCAGGGTTTTGACCTGCTCCTGCCTGCAGTACTTGGCCAAAAATTACCTCGTCAACAATTCCTGATTCGAGGTTGAGTTTTACCCTATTGCATAACTCTTTTACGCTGAGTATTCCCAATTCCACTGCCGAAAAATTGGACAAGATTCCCATCAACTTACCAATCGGTGTACGGGCGACAGCACAAATGGCGACACGCGGTAGGGTCATAACCATGCGAGTAAAAGCACACCTTTCAATGTGATGCTGAACAACAATTACCTTGAGAAGCCTTGATGAAGCAAACCCACTCGGCTCATCATGGCCAAATTCAAGACCGGTTTCGAACCGACACGAGCAAAAAACGAAATGAGACATGTTGAAGTTGAAATTGATTTCACACCAAATGCGCTTGCATCAATTCTTTACAGGCAAGGAGATACTGTTATTTTAGCGTGTGTAACAAAGGAATCCAGACTACCAGGATGGTTTCCAAGAGATTCTTCAAAGGGTTGGGTACATGCAGAATATTCATTGTTACCAGGTTCAACCGATTCGCGCTTCCGTCGAGAAAGAAGGGGGGCAAAAGGCAGAACTCAAGAAATTGAACGCCTAATTGCTCGCTCATTACGTGCTGCTGTGGACTTAGAAGCCCTTGGCCCTATTGCACTAAATGTTGATTGTGATGTCCTAAACGCTGATGGTGGAACTCGTTGTGCATCGATTACAGCAGGAAATATTGCATTAAGATTAGCGGTTAGAAGATTGATTGCAAAGGGTGTTTGTCTTCCTAAGGACCTTCGCCCAACTTTTGAACAGCAAAAGGAAGGAAATTGGAATGCTCCAACATTATCTGCCATTGAAGCAACTAACCATGAAAACGCAGTAATCCCTCATGATTTAGCAGCAATATCAGTTGGATTGATAGACCATGAAGTTTGGTTAGACCTAGATTATTTACTAGATTCTAATGCAGATGTTGACATGAATGTTATCAAAACCGCCGATGGCAAATATGTTGAAATCCAAGGTACTGGAGAAGAAGCAACATTCTCAGGTGATGAATTATTGGCACTACTCGGTAGTGCTGATGGTGGCTTAGAAGCACTGTTTGACGCCCAAAAATTAATTCTTGACGGTATCGAATAATTCTTTGAGCATACGAGAAGCAAAGCACTGTAACAAAAGCCTTGATATGGCGAAGGGGCTCGCCAACATATACGGGTAAGTAGCTTAGTTGGGAGAGCGCGGCACTGAAGATGCCGAGGTCGCTGGTTCAAGTCCGGCCTTACCCACCAACGATGCATAGTGGTTCAGAGGTGGCTAGGCCTATGCAAGCGCTGAATCAATGAGTAATGAGCGCTCGCTTTGTAAAACAAAGTTTACACTTCCCTCACTGCGTTCAGTCCAGTGTCCACATCCGACCTTACCCACCAACTGTTGATTATTTGCGATTAGCATTCATCATCAAATTACTTTGAAAACTGATTTTTAGTGATATCATGAGTTTACTTCATGTGCTAATGCCTTTCTTCGCAAAATATGGGAAAGGCGGCGAGCGGGGAAGAGATGCCCAAGGAAAGCCAAGACCCTGAGACAAAAAGTCGCAACAAGACTGCAAAGGAACTCGCTACCATTCGCAGAAGAAGAACTCAAGACAATAAATCGTTCTTGAGTAGTAAAGAAGATTATGTTCTATTTGCAGGTATTGCATACGGTGGTGTTTTCGCTATACTATTATTCGCAATGTCTTCTGGAATGCTAGGCAATACTACCTCAATTGATCACGAAGCATCGAATACATTCTTGGATATAGGTGGTGAATGTGAGGAAATTACCGATGAACCTTGGTTGCACATATTCCCAGATAATGACCGTGAATTATTTTCAATTGCAGGACATAACCTACCTGAAGGAATCGCAGTGCTGAATTTTACAATCCTGGAGAAACATGCTGAAAACAATTTTACTCTTGTTTCGTCTGAAGAAACAACAAGGGCCGTTGCCGGAGAAGGCGAAACTGCGGCTGGGAGGGCTTCTCACAGAGCAACTTATTCAGAGCTTGAAGCAGGCCATTATGAGGTCACATTACGCATAACAGTGTATAATGATTCAGATATCCAAAATGCAACTATTATTGAAGGTGGAGAACAAATAAGTAAAGCAATATCATTTGAAATCGAGGAAAAGGAGAAAAGTTTTGACTTCCTCCCATTCGTTTCAAGCGATATTATTAGAGATATTAGAATCACTGACTCTGGCGATAGGTCTTGTTGGGGTGTACAAGATTTAGGTGATTGGGGCTATCTATTGATGGGAGCAGAATTAGGTGGTGGCAGAGAAACAGCAATGCTAACTGGCGGTTCTGCAGGAATCCCTGCATGGTGGATGGCATTTATCTCGCTTTCACTTTCGGTTATTTCATTAATGGTTTTGTATCCGATTACATACAAAGTATATCATCAAGAAGCTGACGATATGTTGTCGCGTTCCCACATTACGAGATTGGTTGAAGACACTATAATAAATACTGCATCAAGGTTACAAATTGATGTGGATTGGGAATTGTATAAAATTGAACCAAGAGAGTTATCGATTGACATTATGGTTCCATACCAGAATACTGATGGTACATTCTCAGATAATAGAGATGTTCGCGCAGAAGTATTGAGAGAGATTCTTGATGAGTTTGCAATATTTAGAGTTTTCAAGCCAGTTCAACTAACTGTTAGAACAATAGGTAATGGTCATGCTGCTGACTTCGATTCTGGAGTCGGTATTGGCTCCGCAGGAAGTGAGGCTGAACAAGCTGAACAAGATTACACTTCATTCTTCTCAGAGTTGCATACATTATCTGTTGTTGAAGATGAGGTAAGAGATTCTCTAGACCTATTTTTCACACGCCGCAATGATGTTAATTTAGAGGGTGCTGTTGTCACAAGTGATGACAGAGTGATTTTCGTATCTGTGATATATTACCCTACGCAGAGATTTGCTTTCTTCAGGTTTAAGAAAACGACTGACGAAATTCAAGACGAATTATATCAATATATTTCTCAAAGAAATTCAGACTTACTCGGTAGCCAAGAACTAATAGTAAAAACTAGA
The DNA here is from genome assembly GCA_012959845.1 of Candidatus Poseidoniales archaeon. Lineage (GTDB taxonomy): Archaea > Thermoplasmatota > Poseidoniia > Poseidoniales > Poseidoniaceae > MGIIa-L1. The sequence continues at coordinate 2,763 of DUCL01000141.1, read as the reverse complement.
AATCAAGTTTCAACTCTTGCCGATAGATCTGGTGCTGGAAGAATAGAACATAGTGGCGCAGATGATGAAAGAGTTGTTGCTATTGCAAAGCAAGATGGGCTGGGCGGAAAGATGCTGCAAACAAAATTCATTGGCAACGCCCTATCCACTGTTGAATATATGGCAAACGAAAAGCGTGATTTCATTAATCGCTGGGGCTTTTGGGGTCTAATCGCCTTCGTATGGATTCCATTTATGGCATCTGGTGTATTGGTTGGCGCCATGTTAGGACTATTGTCAAGAATGAATTTTATGAGAGTTTTATTTGCGACTGGGCTTGGTGGTGTTGCAGCTTCAATCACATGGGCATATACTGCTGAAGGCATTGTCAAAGTAATGCACCAATACAAATTGGAAGCGGTTATTCCGTTGGTCATTATTGTATTTGTTATGCTAGCGGTATTCCACATGCGTTCAACAAAAATGCGTAGGCAAACCGAGTTATTTGAAGACACTTTACTCGATAACTTCCACGCTGATGTTCAGGCAAAATATGGCGGAAATTGAGGTTTTTCATTGCAGTCAATAACCACCCTTGAGGGCAGAGATAACCACGTAGGTGAGTTAGCCGATATTGGCATCATCACCACCAGTGATAGAGCCAGTAGCGGACAGTATGAAGACCAAGGAGGGCCAGCGATTCTAGGTTTCCTTGAGGAGGCAATAAAAAGCCCTGTGAATGTTCATTATAGATGTGTTAGTGATGAACAAAAAACGATTGAAGAGACATTAATAGAATTAGTTGATGAAATCGGCTGTAGTGTTGTTGTTACCACCGGTGGAACCGGTCCCGCAAAACGTGATGTTACCCCCGAGGCAACTGCAGCTGTTTGTGATAGAATATTGGATGGATTTGGCGAACAGATGAGGGCGATTTCATTGGCCTTTGTACCTACAGCAATTCTTTCAAGACAAATTGGTGGCACACGAGGTACTTGCTTAATATTCAATTTACCTGGTAGGCCTAAAGCGATTAGAGAGACTATTGATGAGATTTGGAGGGCTGTTCCATATTGTGTTGATTTGATTGAAGGGCCATTTATCGATATGGATCTAGAAGTTTGTAATGCTTTTAGGCCTAAATCAAAATGAACTCATTCGTTTAGTCGGGCGATTAATTGATGGACTAGAGTCATCGCCATGTACTGTGAGGGAAGGTTATGTCACGCCATGGTAGTGTGTTAATTTGTGGGGCAACAATGGTTACTCCAAGTCAAACTGCAATCGGAGATTTGCGAATAAGCGACGGGATTATTTCTGAAATTTCTATCGGAGGAGGTTTACTACCGACTGGCGATGAACTGCTAATAGATGGACGTGGCCTACATTTACTTCCAGGCGGAATTGACCCACAATGTCACTTTAGAGATCCAGGACAACCAGATAAAGAAGATTTAGAAAGTGGTAGTGCTGCTGCTGTTAGTGGTGGAATTACTTCTTTTCTTGACATGCCAAATAACAACCCATCGATAACAACGATGGAGGGCATGCAAGGAAAGTTAGATACTGCTGCTGCAAAATGTGTAAATAATTATGGATTTTTCATCGGTGCAACTCCTACAAATGTTGAACAGTTACAGTTAGCAGTTGGTAGGCCAGAACAACCAATTTCGATTCCAGGAATTTGCGGCATCAAAGTATTCATGGGCTCATCTACTGGAAATTTGCTTGTAAACGAACGTGAGGCTTTGAAAACAATTTTTGATAATACAGCCGGGCTAATTTCTGTTCATGCCGAAGACGAAGAGCGATTGGTCAAGCGCTTTGAAGGTTACAAAAATAGAACTGATATGGCTGCACACGCAGAGTGGAGAGATGACATCACAGCATTGCTTGCTACCCAGTTGGCAGTCGAATTAGCCGATGATAGTGGGCATCGACTACACATCTTGCACCTAACAAGTGGTTTAGAAGCAGATTGGTTGGCCGAAAGAACACGCCTACCTTCAGAGGCTGGAGAAGGTGCTATCATCACCAC
>DUCL01000141.1:0-659 GCA_012959845.1 Candidatus Poseidoniales archaeon | reverse complement strand
GATTAAAGATGAACCCGCCAATTCGCTATCAAATAGACAAGGACAAATTATGGCAGCGTATCCATGATGGTACCATCCAATGCATTGCTACAGACCACGCACCACATACTCTTAATTCAAAATTAGAGGGTTTTCCTAATGCTCCGAGTGGAATGCCTGGTGTTGAGACCTCCTTGCCCGTAATGCTTACACATGCAAAGAATGGAATGTGCAGTGTTGAAGATGTTGTAAAGTGGATGTCCACAAATGTTGCTGATTGTTACAATATGGTCGGCAAGGGTAAATTGACTGAAGGAGCAGATGGTGATGTTGTTCTAGTCGACCTAGATAATGAAGTAGAAGTTATTGATGAAAATACTTGGACAAGAGTTGGATGGAGCCCGTTTAGGGGAATGAAATTGGTTGGCTGGCCACAGATTACTATCATTGCAGGAGTTCCTGTTTTCAAGCGTAACTTGAGTACCGGCCAGAAGGGTAAATTGCTAGTTGAAAAGGGCCAAATTGGCACTCCAATAGTAATGACTCCTTGGCAATAATCAGAATCCAAAGATGATGAATGATTATTGAATCAGTTATCACTCAGAGAATAGAGTTCACCATATTTACTCTCTATGTATCTAATGAAAGCATCTGGGCTTGGCGGATGTCCTGTTGCCGAT
>DUCL01000140.1:2904-3223 GCA_012959845.1 Candidatus Poseidoniales archaeon | reverse complement strand
CCATGGCAGAATACTGTCTCAATCGTGGAATCGGATATGTTGGAATCAATTCTAATGATGAACACAATTACCCGGAAGATTCCTATGAAAACATGGTGAAGAGAGCCGATAATGGATATGGAATGAACTACTCCTATTTACACGATGCAACACAACAGGTTGCTCAGCAATACGGGGCCAAGCGAACACCTGAATTTTTCTTATTTAATTCACAACTTGAATTAGTATATCGGGGAAGAATGGATGATTCACCTCGTAATCCAACAGGGGTTACAACATCTGAACTATCCGATGCGATTACAGCAATGCTAGCAGGCCA
>DUCL01000140.1:0-2768 GCA_012959845.1 Candidatus Poseidoniales archaeon | reverse complement strand
GCCAGTCGTTGTTAATGTTCAAATGGATTACACAGGCGAGTTGTGGCAACAAATTGACTCATGGGCAAGCCCTGCTTTGGGTGGTTTTATTATTGCGGTTGCAATTTTTTTGATGTTATATGGCTCAAAAAACATAACCCTCTTTTCTTTCTCAGTCGGCTGTGCAATAGGCATGTTATCCAGTTCAATGCTGTACGGTAGCATAGGCGCCATGTCATCATTATCGGCGGGCGATTTCACCCTGATAGCAACAGTCGGCGGCGGAATATTATCGTTATTATTTATCAATCTAGTATCATTGGCCGTAACACTTTACATTTCACTTAACATCATGATGTGGATAATTTCATTATTAGAAAGTAATGGATACGATTTAGAGTTAGGAGTAACGGGTGGATTACTATTCTTTATTTCATGGTTCATGAACCGTTTTTTGAGAGAAAATCTCTATGTTTTCGGTTCAGCAGCACTTGGTGCAGTAATAGCAATTTATGGGTACTCAATAGTTAGTGGGCAAACCCCTTCACAGGTCGATTTAAGCAATCTCACCTTACAATTTGGTGGCTTTGTGTTATTTGTCAATTCAATCATATTCCAACGGCACCACCAGAAGCAGAAAGAACAGGAAGAAGAAGATGAAGAATTGAGAACAGTTCCAAAATATCTTGAAAAAAATAACTAGAGCAGGTTTATCATAACAAGCCAACCTCACCAATATAGATGAGACCACTTGTGCTGATGCTTTCCACCTTGATGATATTCGCATCATTTGCAGGCTGTTTAGGTACACAATTGCTTGAAGAAACATTTTCTGAACAAACAGAACCAACCCCTCTAAGACTTAATCACATTCAAGTCAAAGGAACTCATAATTCGTATCATCTAAAGCCAACAGGCCCAACAATTCGCGCCTATGATTACTCTCATGAAGACCTTGATGTTCAAGCCCAGCAATTTGCAGTAAGACAATTCGAGATTGATGTTTGGTGGAGTCCAGGTCAGCAATTGCAAGTATATCATAATCAATATGATAGCAGAACTACTTGTCAAACATTACAGCAATGTTTGCAAGTTTTACTACAGTGGAGCGACTCAACACCAAACCATGTCCCCCTCACTATTTGGATAGAGCCAAAAGAATGGACTTGGACTGCGGTTGATGACACTACGGTGATTCAAGCTCAAGATATGTTAGATGATTTGGAACAAGAAATTAATTCAGTATGGTCGAGGGAGAAGATAATCACTCCCGACGATGTTCGCGGAGAGCACCCAGATGTGTCAACTGCGGTAACTACTACTGGATGGCCATTACTTGATTCTTCAAGAGGAAAAGCCATTTTCGTATTATTAGGTGGTGGCGATTTACGTGCAGATTATCATTCTAAATTTCCAAATTTAGAAAGTGCTACAATGTTCACCATGTCGGTAGAGAATACCCCCGAATCAGCAATATTTTCTAATACCAATCCAATAGGTGATGCTGAAGAGATACAGGCATTGGTTGAGGCCGGTTATATCGTAAGAAGTCGCGCAGATGATGCAGAAGGTGGAGAAGCGGATAATAATGAGACTGAGCGTCGCGATAAGGCAATTGAAATTGGCGCCCATTCAATCTCAACCGATTACCCAACACTAGTTGATGGCATTGAATATTGGCTTGATTTGAATGTAAGATGCAATCCAATTTCTGCACCACCTGATTGCTCAAATGATGCAATTGAGTGATATAGGAAATCTTATTCAACTACTAACAAAAGGAAATTACATGGACGATGCGGAATCAATGCAGCCACAAGATGCCACGCCCCCTGCTGGCGATACCATGAATCGTATGGCTCGAATTAGCACTGGCCTTGTTGTGGGGGCTATTCTTTTGGCTATGTTCGGCGTTATGTCGGATGCTTGGGCAGTACAAGAGGAAACAGAAACCGTTGAATTATTTGGAACTGAAATTACAACAAACGTGTCTCAAGAAACAGGCCTAGATGATTTTTCAGCGACAATATGCGTCAATGGTGAATGCGAAACAATGAATGATGATTTAAGCAGTGCATATGATAATTGCACCTCACTTGCCAGCGACTTCGATTATAATTCCTCAGAAACAGAAGAGATGTGTGGTGACTTAGGTAAAACGGCAAGCGCAGGATTCACAGGAATGGTCCTCATTTCCATTGGCATCCTCGTAATGTTGGCAACTCTCGTTACATCGTTCATGGAGTTCCGCGGTAGGATGATTCCATATTCGCAATACTATCCATTCAGTGGTGCTGGATTTGTTTTGCTCGGCGTTGTTGCTTGGTATGCGATGTTGCCAGAAAGTGATGCCAGTCTAGGATATAGTGCTTGGATGGCTATTGCCAGTATTATTTCGGCAGCGGCTGCTGGAGGGTATTCTATGTATAATGGAGAAGATGGCCAGTTATCACTCAATAACGGCCGAATACCTGGCATAGGTGTACGCGCTCTAACAGCAGAATCAGAGGCTAGAGAGTTTGTTTTGCGCGAAAATGCAATGGGTACTAAATCCACTTCTCTTGTTGAACAAGGTAAAGTTCTACGTTTGGTATATGCTAAATTAGACAACGAAGATGTAGTTACAGAAGACCATTTTATTGTTCAGAAAGCAGCCTTAACTGGTTTTACTCATTATCGCTATGATTGGCTTGATAATGGCAAATACATGTGGTGGTTGATGAGCGTTGTTGGAATTATTTCATTGTTTATTTCCCCTGCAATTGGCTCATCCCTGCTCTTAATAGGTG
>DUCL01000139.1:8492-19442 GCA_012959845.1 Candidatus Poseidoniales archaeon | reverse complement strand
AGAACAATAATAGCAATTTTCATATTGATGTTAATGCCGATTACAATTAATACATCAGCACAATTTTCTCAAAGTTGGGAATTAGGTTGGGTTACTGATGTTGATGGGAATTATGAAGTTGAGATGGAGGCTGATTGGGATATTAGTGGAGAACTAGTCATCTTTATTGAAAACTCTCGCCAAAGTGAGTTAAATGTTAATTTCGATTTAGAATGGGATTCAGATATACCTTTTATTGTTGATGGGCCAGAGACAGGTACTGTAGCAGGGGGGGAGAATCTTTCTTTCACCTTTACATTAACAGATAATAGCGCACTTGACATACGAAGTTTCAGTCCTTCAGATACATATGTTCTAACATTGACTGCCGAAGAAGTAGTATCCGACCAAACAGTATCAAGTCAAGACCTTGATGCAGGGGTTAAGTTGCCAAAGAATTTCAATCTACAACCTGATAGTGTCGAAGATCAATCCATGTATTCAAACACCTGGATTGAGGTTGAAGTATTAGTTTCAAATTGGGGAAATTATAGAGATGCGGTGACAAGTGCCGATATTGAAATTAGAAGTTGCCCGAACCTCAAAGCAGAAGGTTTGGAACAATTTGACAATCTGGTTGTAGAACCTACCGACTTAGATAATAATGTCGCAAAAGGATTTAATGTTAAATTCGTAGCTTCTGCAAGCCATCCAGACAGAACTTGTGAAGTCACGTTCTCGGTGATATCAGAAGGTGATGAAAGAGTACGTTCAACAACATTTGACCTCAAAGTCTCAGCAGTAGAAGTTGTTGTTGATGACCAGTCATCTGACGGGGGCTCATCGAGCGGCGACGGATTAAGCGAAAACACTAGCAATTTAGCGTGGTTTGGCCTCTATGAATTATTATTCATTATTCTTTTTGCCACATACGCCTCTAAACGTTGAGCAGTGAGGCATTTTTGCAATTATCAATGCCGATATTATTATTCAAAAAAATCACCAATCTCATCCACCGCAATTATCCGGCGTATTATTTCCACATTCCGGCATTATTCGCCCAAAACGAATAGAAAGAGGGGGGCCTTTCAATAATTGAAAATGCGCAGTGATGGACAACTATTATGAGTGGAGCGAAGTTCCGACGAATGCTTGTATTGAGTTATGCTTGTGCAAACACCGATGGAGAGAATGAAATGGCAGAGAGCGAGGGTTCCCGTTTTAGCCTTGAGACATGGCTGATGGCCGGCTTAATTTCATCGTTATTACTGTCAACAGTCGTGATTGCTTTAGTTTCTTCAAACAAGGAAACAGTATTCTCTCCATATGACAATAGCCCAGAACATTCCGACCAACAGTTAACAGTTATGCGTTCAGATTTAGGCGACGGTGGCTTCGGCTACAATGTTGCTAATACCATGTCAACTCCAATGCTGGTTAATGATTGGAAAGAACCACACCGCACAATGTTGATTATTGCTGCACCAGAGAAACCATTCGATTCCGCTGAAGCAACAGCACTGTATGATTTTGTTGTAAACAAAGGCGGCAAAGTAATTCTTGCAGCAAATAGTACCAATGCACAATTGGTTGCTGAAGAGTTTGGTGTCAAATATTTTGATGCGTCTGTTGTTGACCCTTACCAATATTATGAGGTTGCAGATGAAAAAGGTGAACGTTTGGAACCAGACCAAAGAAGGCTTTGGTCAGTTGCAAGTATTGATAGAGAAGTATCTGAGATGGGCGAAGAATCTAGGATTCCTTGTAGTCAAACAATGATCACTAACCAACAAATCAGTAATTGTAGAATGCCAGTACTATTTCACCGCCCAACAGCAATCCAGGTATTGGATGAACAGGCTGACACTGGTCGTGAAATCAGTGTATTAGCGCACGCATCAACTCCGGCATTCATCGCTCGCCATGATATGGATGTCAACAATGAGAATAACCCAAGACTTGGTGAAGGAAAAACAGGACTAATCGTTCGTATTGACTATCCAGTAAACAGTGGGACTATCATTGACAAGAGGCCTAATAACGACGTTGGTGAAATTGCAGTAACAGGAAGTATTGTATTCGTTTCAGACCATTCAGTATTCGCCAATCATCTGTGGAATATTGACTTAGCGGGAGAAACTGGTAAGCAACAATGCACTTCACCACTATATGTCAACAATAATCACAAATGCTGGAGTACTTCAAGTAGTGGATTATCCGCTTCGCAAGGAGACACACAATGGTATGGCAACTCTCAATATTTCTCTGCACTAATCTATGACATGATGGAATTTAACAACGAAGAAATGTCAACAACCATCACCAGTCATCCAGACCAATTCAATTTGGTATTTGATGAAAGCAGACACGTTTCCAGCGCTTTGAGTATGCCGTTTACTGAAGCCATGGGTGCAATTGTATTACTTACCAGCGATGTGGTCTTGAAGTGGTTGATTATTCTCAATCTCTTCGCTCTTCTATCCATCGCAATCATGGTCGTACCGGAGAAGGAAAATTGGAGACATGTCTTTGATTTGACTCGCTTCCGCGAACGCCCTAACAAAGTTGACGCTTCACAATACCACTTGCGCACAAGAGAAGCATTGCTCTCTAAGGTGCGCCAATTTAATGACTTGACGCACGATGAATTCGCGCTCAAGAGCCCAGCGGAAATAATGCAATTAGTCCGCGACCCACGATTGGTTGAATTGATCAGCAGTAATCGTGCCTACTCCAATGAAGAACTAAGGGAAGTAATCCCGCAGATTCGACGTTGGGGAAAATGAATAGGAGGAAATTGACATGCAACCACCAGCACCACCAGCAGCCCCAGCAGTTCCTGCACCAGCGGCACCTGTGGCCCCTGCAGCGCCTATGCCTGCCCCTGCTCCTGCGGCACCAATGCCAGCAGTAGCACCAGCAGCGCCAGCGCCAGCAGCACCAGCCCCAATGCCAGCAGCTACTGCCAAACCAAGACATCAGAGCACACCTGAGGTCCGAGAACGCCTAAAAGCAGTCGGAATGATCGCATCAGCGATTTCCGCGGAAATTCAAAAGGTAATTATCGGAAAGGCCCACGTTATTGATAACGTGCTGGTCAACATCCTCGCCAACGGTAACCTTCTGTTCGAAGATTACCCAGGTTTGGCTAAGACTCTGATGACAAATACCTTTGCCGATGCACTCGGCTGTGACTTTAAGCGTGTACAATTTACACCGGATTTGTTACCAGCTGATATCACCGGTACTAACATCTATGATGCTAAGAAGGGAGAGTTTACTTTCAAGCCAGGACCTTTGTTCTGTAACCTTCTACTAGCGGACGAGATTAACCGTGCTCCACCAAAGACTCAAGCGGCTTTGCTTGAGGCTATGCAAGAGAAGCAAGTTACAATCGGAACAGTAACCCACAAGTTACCTGCACCATTTATTGTAATGGCAACTCAAAACCCTGTAGAGCAAGAAGGTACTTACCCTCTCCCTGAAGCACAACTTGACCGTTTCATGTTCAAGATGTCCGTAGGATATCCTGACCGTGCTGATGAAGACGAAATTCTATCCCGCCGTATTGCTCGTGGAAAGGATGCAGTTGATGTCGATGTAATTACTGACCCACAACGAGTTATTGCAATGCAACAAGCTTGTGAAGATGTATATGTTGACCCAGCACTTCGTATGTACATGGTAGAAATCGTAGCAAGAACCCGTGAGGACCCTCGTGTTCTCGTCGGTGCTTCCCCTCGTGGTAGCCAAGCGCTTCTGAAGACTTCCCGTGCATCAGCCGCTCTACGTGGCCGTGACTTCGTTACACCTGATGACATCAAGTCAGTTGCAGAAATTGCAGTTGCACACCGTCTCATCCTCAAGCCCGAACACCAAATTAAGGGTCTTGAACCAGGTGAAGTTATCCAATCAATTTTGCGCGAAGTACCAGTGCCAACTGTTTGAAACTAAACGCTGTAATTGATAAAGAGGTGTTTTAGATGTGGAGTCGTAAATCAGCAATGTTGGGAAGTTTGGCTGTGTCCATGTATTTACTTGGACTCACCCTACGTAATACCCAACTTGTTACTATTGCCGTAGTCATCTTTGTTTTCCTTACCTGGGCCGCCCTTTTCGGTGGCCATGCTGACGTCGCAAGTACCGGGCGTCGCGCAGATGAATGGAAGGGAGAAGAAGGAGTTTCGCTAGGCAATGTCTCCGCAATGCGTAAATTATCGAGCGCTCGTATTTTCGAAGACGGGGAGCTAGATGTAACGTTGCGAATGCAAAACCACTCATCATTATCTAAGATATTGGAGGTTAGAGATAGAGTTCCAGAAGTAATGAGAATCAAACAAGGTTCTAATTACATTTTGATGGAACTTGGTCCTCGCCGTGAAACAATGATTGAATACACTGTTGAATGTCCACTACGTGGCTTCTATAGTCTAGGTCCTGTGGCTGTCAGGATCCAAGACGCTTTCGGATTATTTCACAAGGAAAAAGAATTGCATGTCTACAATGATTTCCTTGTGTTCCCTAAGATGGAAGACCTTAGCGATACATTCGTCAAGTCTCGTGTTCCGAAGATTTTCACCGGTGCGGTAAATATCAGACAACCAGGTCCTGGTTCAGAATTCTATTCACTACGTGAATATTTTGACGGTGATTCCTTTAGATCAATAAATTGGGCAGCATATGCCCGTACTGGTAAATTGATGGTCAATGAGCGTGAACGTGATGCGGTATCCGATATCATCATCATCGTTGATTCAAGAGCAGTTTCTGAAACTGGTCCCGTTTCCAGAAATGCCTTAGTATATTCAACAAGAGCTGCAGCATCATTGGCTAAGTTTTTCTTAAGCCGTCGTGACTCTGTTGGCGTAATTACCTATGGAAATGAAGTTATTAGTGTGGATAGAGATACTGGAAAGAAGCAACTATACATTATTCTAACCAAGTTATCAGGTGCTGTTGCTGGTGGTAATATTCCATTGCAAGTAGTAGTAAACAGAATAATGCCTCACATCAACAGAGGTAGCCCGATTATATTCTTGTCAAATCTTGAAGATGATCCAACCATTATTAATGCATTGCGAGACTTTAGAGCAAGGAATTTTGATGTTACTGTTCTTTCACCTTCATCCCTAGAATTTGAGTTTGATGCTAAGCGTCTTGATAGAACTGGATATGAAGTAATGAAGACTGAAAGAGATGTATTAATCAGCGAATTAAGAGGTCTAGGAGTCAATATTATGGATTGGGAGCCTGATATGCTACTATCTACAGCACTTGCAGGGGCAAGAGGATTCTGAGGTGAAATAATGACTATCAATAAATCCAAAGGAGATACTTCGCACTTGTATGACGGAAAGACTGTTCGTTCAGCAGCTCCATCAAGAAAGAAAATGGCAGGACAAATGAGTCTTGGTTCTGAAATCCCAAAGGACGCTATTCCATCAGTTGAAATCCCATCCTTCATCGAGAGTCTATTAGGTGGACCTCTCGTACCAAAGATGAAATTTTTGCCACCAGATAAGATGGTGCAAAACCTTCAGATTGGAGTGTATGGAGTACTAATCGCTCTTGCACTTCTAACATTTATTGTCTCACCAGAAGAAGGATCAATCTGGTACATGATGACAGGAAGCCTTGGATTTGCGTTTATTATGCAAATGCTGATAATCACTGCAGCAACAGTTGTTGGTTTCTGGGGAACATTCCAAAGAGATGCTCGTTTTTCCATTGCAAGCAATCTATTATTCATACTGGCAATTTTACGATTCGCATCATCAAAGGTAACTTTGTCAAATGATGTGTTTGGATTGTCGGATAGTCCAACAATGTTATCCATTTTGGTCGTTGTTTATTCAGTACTTCTGATAATGTATTTCGAGTTATCAAATGGAGTGATTAGATACTCAATGTTGGATACGAGTATTCGTACCAATGAAGTATACGTTATGAATCCAAAGAAGATTGTTGGAAAGTACCACCGTTCGCTCATTCTGAATCCTATTCTTGCTACAATTCTAGCATTGATTGTACTAAATGCAAATAAAATTTTACCATTAATTGTTAGTATCTTCTCTGAAGATGTTGCAATGCGTATGGAAGAATCAGTTGAATTGATTTCAGTTTATGGTGTTGCACTTGGCACATTATTTGTATTCTTGGTTGTAGGTGGATTATTTGCATTGAATCTTCCAACCCACTTGCAGAATTACCGAGAGAATAAATCAGAGTGAAATAATATCTCTTCATTGATGAAGAGTATTGCATAGATTGAATCTTTCACACATCTCGACTAATATCGATTTAATGTCTATTTCTTTAGCCAACATTCTCAAAGAGTGAGGAGATTGACTGAGTAATTCCAAATCCCATCTATTGTCAAGTTCATCAAATAATGATAGTTGCTCTTGTTCGGTTCCATTTCCTACCAGAGAAATCATCGCTGAATATGTTTCAACACTGGGGCTTTGGAAATGCTTTGTTACAATTTGTTGAGATTTGCTAAGGTCGTGCTGAGAAATAATTAGTTTCAATTCACCAGGTTGAGAATGTAAATGCCAACAAGTAATATCCTCGTTTGAGAAATCCACCAACAATTGGCCCAAATTCTTGCTTTGTTCTTCAAGAGAGAGAATATCTATGGATAAATATGCCACACTTGCAAGGCAGCCAACACCTTTTACTCTATATTCATCATAGATATCAGGCCCAATGACTGTTTGTGCAAATTCCTTTTCTCGGTAGAGATGCATTATTTCCAAAGGAATCCCTACAGATGCCAAAGGTTCTACAGTTGCAGGGTGAAGAACAGGAGTATCCAATCTGGAAAGTTCCATCGCTTCTCCATATCCAAGGTAATGGATAGCAGTTGTTTCAATTCCCCAGCGTGGATTTATTGGCAATACTCCAGCAACATCTTTCCACAGAATTACCTTTTCAGCATCAACAATATTTGCAATTGCAGTAGCCGTATGGTCGCTACCACCACGTCCTAGTAACGCTAATTCTCCATCAACACCTTGTCCAAACCAGCCAGTGATAACCGGTGTTCCTTGCAAAGCCGAAAGGTCAAGATTATTTTTTGATGATTCTAAATCAACAGTAGGCGCTTTACCACTTCCATTTAATCTCAAACCTATATCCTCTGCTCCTATAGGGTGTGAATCAATTCCTTTCGTGCTTAGGAAATGAGATACTACCAGTGCACTCAATCTTTCTCCAGCAGCCAGTAATCGATTCTTTGCTACATGATCTTCTGGTTTCACTGCAAGTTCAACCAATGATGTTTCAATTCCTTTTAGAACAGCATCGAATAAATGACCTAGAGTTGACTCGGCCAACCCAGGAGAAAAACGAAGGTGCTGTTCTTCTAAATCATGCACTAAGCGACCAGCATAGCGAGGTTCATGCGATGCTCTAAGCAATCTATCAGTAGTTCCCCATAATGCAGAAACAACAAGGATTGCTTGGCCATTGGTTTGTTGAATCACCTGTGAAATCCGTTCAAGGTCTGAAGAATCTCGTAAACAAGAACCTCCAAATTTGTGAACTGTAATCATTTCCTTAGTCATCAAAATAGCCACCTCTCAATGCTAAATCAGTCAAAATAAAAGTTGCCATCGCTTCAACAACTGCAACGGCGCGTGGCCCAATTACCGGGTCATGTCTTCCTTTCACTACAAGATATTCTTCAGTTCCAGTTTCTAAATTCAAAGTTAATTGTGGCTTTGCAATACTCGAAGGTGGCTTGAAAGCAATGTTAATTTTTAATGGTGCCCCACTGGCCAATCCAGCGATTGCCCCGTCAGGAGATTCACCCTTCAATTTAGGTTCAGTAACAGTTCCACCCCAGGCATCATTATGCTGTGAACCGCGCATTTGTACTGCGTTGAAACCTCTACCAAATTCAACACCTCTGGCTGCAGGAATTGCCATCATTGCTCTAGCAAGGGCCGGTTCAATGCCATCAAACCAAGGTTCTCCTAAACCGAGAGGTAAACCAGAAATGCATAGTTCTACTTTACTACCAACAGAATCCAATTCACCCCTAAGAGTTGTTAGATATTGTGCCATTGATTTAGCTGCAATTGGATCTTTACATCTCAAATTAATACAATCTTCATTTTGCCAATCATCTGGGCAAGATTGGATATCGCGAGCAGTAATATTGCCAATAGCCGATACATGTGCTTCAATTTTCACCCCAATTTTGTCAATAAGGGGCGCTAATATCGCTGCAACTGCAACGATTGGTGCAGTCAATCTAGCGCTTGAGGTGCCACCACCTCTAAAATCAGCCTTTCCTTCAGTTTTTATGTGCATTAACAGGTCCCCATGTCCTGGCCGAGGGTGATGTGGGAGAAATGAATAATCACTTGATTTTACATCGTTATTTGCAATTCTTATTTTGCATAGTTTACCATTCGTCATTCCATTTTCCACGCCGCTCAAAATTTCAACATTGTCGCTTTCATTTCTTTTGCTTGAATATTTTCCACCAGGTTTGCGTTTATCCATTGCACGTTGGATAGCATCTGCATCAATAATGATGCCAGAAGGTATTCCTTCAACGATTGCACCTACTTCGGGGCCATGGCTGGTACCAAATAGGGTCAAACGAATGGCTTGGCCGATGCTCATTTGCATACTTGACTCATCCAAGCCAGCAAACACTGTTTGAATAATGTGTTTGTTGCTCATTCAATTTCGTCTTGGACATCGTCAGCGTTGAGGAATTTTGTTTCAATTAACTTAATATCAGGATATCTTGTAGTATACCATTGCCTCAGTCGTTCACAGGTTGGTTTACTGATAGACGGAGCGACCACTACAATTGCGGAACCAGAACCTGTCATTCCAGATGCCCTTGCGCCATTGACAAAAGCATCATTTGTTAATTTTCTAGCAGATGAATCCGAGATTATCCCAACCATTGCCCTGCCATTCCAAGTCAGTGCAACAAGTTCTTGGCCTTCTTGAATTGCATTTAATGCATGAACGAAATTTTGGTGTTGTGTTGCGAATGCTTCAGGGGTAGGTCTTGATTCACGTTCCCCCCTAGTCAGAATTAACACAACCCAATCATCAGCAGGAGGTCCCGAACCCTCCATCAGTATTCCCTCTTCAATCGTTTCAGCATTAACATCGATTAATTTCCAACCATTTGTTGCGCAAGCCCAAGAATCATCAATAGAACCGGTAATGGAAACACCAGCTTCCAGTTGTGCTTGAGCAGACATCAGTACGATGTCTTTGTCTTCTAATTCCATTTCCATTGAATTATTCAGTGCACGTAGTGCAGCGATTGAAACAGCGGCAGATGATTTCAAACCCTGCCGAGGTGGAATTTTTGAAGCGACAGCCCAATGCAAATCACTCTTTTCTAATTCATTCGGTAATGAATGACCGCTAGCAACCCATATATTGACGACCGCCTCTAGCAATCCATCAGGGTCGGATAATGTTCTTTTGCTTTCTTTGTCTAGAAGGCGTACTGCGACTGGTAAATCAAGAGCCATACTACATCCATAGCCCAAGCCAGCAGCATGAAGAAGACTACAAGCGCCATGTGCTTGTCCCTTTCCAATTACCGCCATTCATCTTCACCTCTCAACTACTTCGCTTGGTACCGCAACACCGATATGTCGGGCATCGGGGCTACTCCACCCTAGAACATTTTCGCCAATGGTTAAATCAGTTACGGCTCTTAATTTTCTCTGGAGGGTGACTAAACGGACAGTCTCTGCTTGTTGCATGAAGACTTGAGCCTCTTTATCATTTGTATTCTTGAAAGAGAATAATATCATGGGCCTTCGTTCAATTTTCAATCGTCCTACGGTGGCGGATTTACAAGTTTGTGAATCAGAAACAATCAATACTTCATCACCTGCTATTAGTTCACTCAAATATTTCGTTGTTCTATTTGCCATTACGATATATGCATGAGGCGGTCCTGCATTTACTCTAAACGGACGTGATGGAACATAATCAGAAGCAAGCGTTTCACCATGTATTAATACCATGCAGGAAGAACTTGAACCAATTAGCATTCCCTCTCCAATTTCCAAGAGGCTTGTCAAATCAATACAATATCTATCCGACACACCTCCAGATTCAATATTTGTAATCATTAATGGCTGCAGTTCAATATTTCCGATATCTTTGACAGCACTAATTGGTTCAACAATTTCTCCACGTTGTGATTTTGCAATCAATGCAGAATCAATCATTTGCTGGTCTGGCCTAATCACCAAAGCATCAACGCCAATTTCTAACGCAAAAGCAGCACCCTGTGCTTCTGCAGGGGTACGAATCAATGCAGCAATTTTGGTAGGACTTCCAGCACAAGCGGCAATGATATTCTCTATCGGAATCATCGACCAGTCTTCAAATTCTAGTAATAACCAATTAACACTTCCAACCAAGGAACGAGCTTTATTTTGTCCATCTGCTCCATTGATATTGATTATTTCACCAATGACCTTACCGGCTTGAATAATACTTTTCCCATCGCTGTTGATAAGGGGAATATCGGTATTATTAGAGTGTTCTATAGATTGGATAATACGATCGATTGACTCTATACCGTAGTTTGATAATTCGGCAAGGTTATTGCGATTATCCAGCCACACTTCCATTCTATCACCTCATAGACCACATGCAGAAATAGCATCGTCAACAGAGTAATCCTGATGAACTAACAAAACGATAGCCTTTGCCATTTTTTCAACTTCAGGATGAGAAAATACTTGTCTCCCCATACAAACTCCGCTTGCACCACTATCCAATGCAGTTCGCACCATTTTTAGAATAGACAATGAATCTCCAGTTGAAGGTCCGCCAGCAACTAACAATGGTATTGGAACACCTTGACAAATTTGTGAAAAACTTTCAGCATCACCAGTCCATACCGTCTTTGCAGCATCACATCCAAGTTCAAAAGCAAGTCGAGCAGCATGGGCATTTCCAAGTGTA
>DUCL01000139.1:0-8285 GCA_012959845.1 Candidatus Poseidoniales archaeon | reverse complement strand
TGGATGCCCTACAAGCACTTTATTTGCAATATCGGGCCCAGCATGCCTTGTTGAAACTGACAAATGTACTACCATATTTGTGTTTGTGCCTTGGCATAGGTGGGAATAATGACTAACAACACCTTTTTGGGCGAGTATTACATCAACTCCAGCGGAGATTAATGCCTTTATTGTTCCTTCAGTATCTACCAAACCATCTACAGGGAAATCAGATGCTCCATGATCAATTGGAATCCATACCCCTCTGCCATTGGGCAATAGTTTCTCAAGGCGTGTAGCCCTATCCATGCCACTCCCACGAGCATCATAGGGTCAAGGTTTCGCATGAGTATTCACCACGAATAATTCATAAATCATGGGATTAAATTTTTCTTAATGATTCCGCAGCCCAATTCATCAAATTTGCTTCTGCTCTGCTGAGGTGTTCTTGTAGTGTTGAGCGAGGAATCTTCAAATTCTCAGATAATTGCCTCAAACTAGTCTTTCTCGGTGTTTGATAATAGCCTACAGAACACGCTGCAATTACACATTCTCTCTGTTTCTCGGTTAGCAGTTGCTCTAATGCCCCACCATCATCAACCATTTCAACAACCTTCACATGATCTGGTGGTAAAAACAATCTACAAGTTTTCAAGAAATTGGAAATCCCTTGCGGCACCCCTCTAACGGTAATTTCCATTCCATCACCTCCGAATGAATATGGTGGGATGATGTGAATATCTTGGAAATCTATCGCAGCTACCGAAAGAGGATGAGAATTCCAAATAACAAGGTGACCGGCTCCGCTTTTTTCTAAATAAGAATCCTCAAATGTCAAAAATGGAATCTCATTCAAATCATCTGGTCCCTTCCCTTCTTTGAATGTTGGAATAATTAGTTGGCGAACCCCTTTCTCACTAACATCTAAATGTGCAACCACTTCTAATTTGGAGGCTATTTTTGCAATAGAGGCATATTCTGAAGTTGCAATGCTTTGCGCATTCCAAGAAATATGTGCCTCTCTCATACCACCACCATGCAGTTGATACTATTAACATCATTGACACAAACCGTTGTACTGAATAACATAGGTGATGCTTATTAACAAGGCTTGCCGTACGATTATTGTTGGGCAAGGCCCATTCTGGTGAAAGTATGTCAATAGTAGAATTGAAAGGAATTAGTAGGATTTATGGCGATGGAGATACTGAAGTTCGAGCCCTCGACAATGTAGATTTAACAATAAAGTCTGGAGAAATAGTTGCATTATTAGGTCCATCGGGCTCTGGAAAAACAACATTGTTGAATATTATTGCAGCATTAGATACTCCAACCGCCGGTAACTATTCATTCATAGGCAATGATGTTGACTTAGGCAATGTCGGTAAAATGACTGATTTCAGAAAGAAAAACATTGGGTATATCTTTCAATTTTTCAATCTAGTAGGTGACTTAACTGCTCTGGAAAACACCATGCTGGTACAAGATTTATCTGGTAAGAGAGATAAAAAGTATGCACTAGAATTACTGGAAAGGGTAGGCCTCAAAGGACTTGAAGATAGGTTTCCTTCTCAAATGAGCGGAGGGCAGAGACAAAGAGTAGCAATCGCTAGAGCACTTTCAAGCCGTCCAAAAATGATGCTAGGGGATGAATTAACAGGGAACCTTGATTCTGAGACATCGATTCAAGTGCTGGAAACTCTAATTGAAATATGCCGGAAAGAAGGAATGACAGTATTATTCGTCACTCACGATCGTAGCCTAACCAAATACGCCACTAGAGTCTTACAACTTGAAAGCGGAAAAATAATTGGTGACGAAATTGGTGGCCTCTCAACAATTAGCGGGCAAGTTGAAACAGTTGCAAAAGATGTAATTAGTGGTGCAAAAAAAATCGCTGGTAAAATATTGGAATTTGCGGATGAAGTTATCGGGTGAATAAAGTGAGCAGACTCTTACTAACAAGGCTGAGGCGCAATATGATGCGCTCTAAGTTGCGTGTTTTCACAGTGGTAGCCATAGTGGCATTAGCCACTTATACAGGCGTAATGTTATCGGAGCATGGAAGAAATGCAAGTTATGTATACGAAGATTTCTATGCTGAAACAAATTTATCCGATTTGATAGTTTCAGATGTTGAACAACCTCGAAGCAACTTCACACGACTTTGCGATTCACATTCCGATTGGAATTGTGAATCAAGATTGACTTTACAAGGGCAGACTTATCATTCTTCAACCGATGAAAATAAATGGATTCAATCCCTTTGGCACGGAATGGAGCATGGAGAGGTATCGGGGCTGTATCTTATTGAAGGCTCACTAACTCCAGGTGATGGTGAAATCGTAATTGATGCCCATGCTGCAGAAGGATTGAATTACAAAATAGGTGACCAAATTCGCACTATTGCTGGCAATGGTACAAATGAATTGACTATTATTGGAATAGCAAATTCTCCAATGCACCTATGGTATGCTGCTGAGGGAACTTTGTTCCCTAGTAATGATGGGTATGTCGTTGGGTATCTCGATGCTGAATATCTGGCGAGCATTGCGGGTTTTGACCCTCTAACAAGAAATGAGATGCACATTGACATGCCAGGCACCCCTTCGTTTGATTTATCGGAAACACTCGATGTTGATGAAGGAGAGGAATTAACAATTTCTCGTTTGGAATTGGTTGATGAGATGCGTTCTTTAGATATGGAAGGAGATGTTGTTGATAGGAGTGGAATGACAAGTCCAGAACTGCTTAGAATCGATTTAGAAGGTGCAAAAAAATCTTCTCCATTTATTCTAACAGTATTACTTCTTGTTTCAGGACTGATGATTGCGATTTCAATTAGCCGATTAGTAAAATCCCATTCACGAGAAATCGCAGTACTTCGCACCATCGGGGCATCCGGTAAAGACATAATGACCGGCTATCTATTGATACCACTATTCCTCGGAATACCAGGAGTAGTAATTGGTATTCTCCTTGGGGTTTCGCCGATAGGCTCCCAATTAATGACAGAATTTTATTTTGATTTCTTTGGCATTCCAGTTGTAATTGTTAGGCATTATCCCGACCTATTATTGAAAATAGGTCTGGGTAGCATCGCGTTAATCTCGTTATTTGGAATACGGCCTGCGTTGCGAGCTTCACGTCTTCAACCATTAGACATTCTAAATCGCACCAGTCAAAAGCCACCAAGTCGGATAATGGTGAAGATTACTTCTTCATTACCTCCAGGTCCTAGTTTGGCAATACGTTCCACTTTTAGAAACCCCTCTCGACTATTCGCGACATTGGTGATGTTATCACTTTCAATGGTAATAATGGGTGGTACAATGATGATGACTGCTTCATTTGAGGAACTATTCAATGAAACAATGGATGAGCAAGAAAATTGGGACTCCCAAGCATATATGTGGCCGACGAATGCAGGGGAAATAGAATCATGGGCCCAACAAAATGCTTCAGATTATGAATTATTGATACGCAGCAGTGGTAATGCTACGGATGATCCACGAGTTTTCACAATATATGGGCTGGAAAATATCGTTAGCGATGAATCAGCAATGCATCGTTTCAATGTCGTAAAAGGTAAAATACCGGTGATTGGGCAAAATCCTCCTCAAGTTTTAATCGATGAAGGAATGGCAAGTGAACTTGATTGGGATGTTTCCGATAGAGTGAAAATTTCACAAGGGTCTGCAGAAATAGAAGTTGAAGTGACGGGAATAGTTAGAGAGTTAGAGCGTACTATGGTATTCTATAGAACTGATTATTCCTCAATTGTCGGCTGGGATGCGAATGGAATAAGGTTGACATTTGATGAAGGTCAACAATTGGATGATGAAGTAAGAAGTCTGACATCAGTAGTAATAACAAAAAAAGATTTGCTAAGTGGATTTAATGAAGTTTTGAAGCAACAGGAGAAAGCAATGAAGTCAACATATATGATTGGAGCAATAATGGCAGTTGCAATTCTATTCAATACGCTGATGATGAATCTGGCTGAACGAGATAACGAATTAGCCACATTAAGAGTTCTTGGTGCAAGCATAAAAGATTTAGCAATAATATTGACCATTGAACATGCCTTCATTGGATTAGTTGGTGGTATCGCAGGTGTTGCAACATCAATTCTGATGTTCCAAGGTATGGCATCAGCATTCTCTACTTGGCAATTCTTTATGCCGGTAACCATTGATCAATTTGTGGCGTTAAAGGTATTATTGTTCATTTTTATTGCATCGTTAGCGACAACACCATTTGGGATGTGGAGAATAAGAAAAATGGACCTATTGGATGTAGTTTCACGACACCAAAATTAGTACCGATAAAGGAATGTTTCAATAGTTACCACCTATAGAGATGGAATTATGGAACCCGGCGCATTGGGCATGACCGTTATTTTTGGTGGTGCATTTTTCGTTGGCATTTGGGCAATTTTCCTCCGCAAAGGTGCGGACGTAAATGTTCGTCAAGGAATGAGTGCTGAGGGATTGCGTAATGCTAACAATGCACCTGGCTTTGGACGAGCCAAAAATGAATTCGACCGTAAACTCGCTTTGGTTGAAGAGCGTAGAAGGCGACGTGAAGCAATTGAGAATCGTTTGCAAACAGAAGAATCAGAACGTATAGCCAAAGAAGAATCTGAAAGAATTGCTAAACAAGTGGCTGAGGAAAGAGAACAGGCAGAACGTGAGAGAATTGCTGCTGAACAAGAAGCAGAGCGACTTCGCCTTGAACAAGAAGAGGAAGAACGCCTACGTTTAGAACAAGAAGAAGCAGATAGAATTGCTCGTGAAGAAGAAGAGGCTCGTTTGGCCGAAGAAAGAGAAATCTTGCGTCTAAAGGAAATAGAAGATGCTGAACAAGAAAGACTTGCACATGAGGAAGAAGAGGCTCGTTTGGCCGAAGAAAGAGAAATCTTGCGTCAACAGGAAATGGCTGATGCAGAAGCAGTGAGATTAATTGAAATTGAGAAGGCTGCAGAATTGGCCGAATTGGAGTCGCGGGAAGCAGCACAACGAGCAATGTCAGAATTACAAGAAAGATTAGCGCGTGAAGGTGCTCGTTCATCTGATGTCCAAGTATCTCTAATGTGGAATAATTACAATGATTTGGACCTACATATTGTTTGTCCAAGTGGTGAGCGTATCCATGGCGGTAACAAGTTATCCAATTGTGGCGGCGAACTGGATGTCGATGCCAACGTAAGAGCGGAAACTAAGAAACCGGTAGAAAATGTTGTATGGCCGGAAGGTAAAGCACCTGCCGGAGTATACCAAGTCTATGTTCATCATTACAAGAAGCATGCAAAGCGTAGAACAAGAGATCCAACAAAGTTCCAAATCATTGCTTTAAACGGAGGAGAGGCTATGGAATATAATGGCGCATTAACTCACGGAGACCCAATTAAGTTAGTCTGCGAATTCAAGGTTGCATCTCCTGAGGAGAGAGCTGCTAAGAAGAGAGAACTTGAAGAACAGATATTAGTTGCAAACACTCTAGAAGAGGAAGAAGAGGAAGAAGAGGAATCTGATTCAGACCCTGAAGAGCAAACAATAGATGCAGAACCTAGTGAAGTGGCTGATGAGGTTTCAGAATCGGACTCGGAAGGGCAACCAATAGCCGCAACCACGCTGACGATGACCGAATTGCAAAAGCGACTAAAGCGTGAAGATGGTCGTTCTTCTGATGTCCAAGTCTCTCTAATGTGGAATAATTACAATGATTTAGACCTGCATGTGATCCCTCCAAGTGGAGAAGCAATACACGGTGGAAACAGGAGTTCTGAATGTGGAGGAGAACTGGATGTCGATGCCAACGAGAAGGCTGAAACTAAGAAACCGGTTGAAAATGTTGTATGGCCGGAAGGTCAAGCACCTGCTGGAGTATACCAAGTCTATGTTAACCATTACAAGAAGCATGCTAAGCGCAAAGCAAAAGATCCAACAGAATTCCAAGTCATTACTTCAAATGGAGAAGATGTGATGGAATATAGTGGCGCATTAACTCATGGAGACCCGAAGAAGTTAGTATGTGAATTCACAGTAGCATCTGCTGGGGAAGAAGAAAATGCGGTTGATTCTAACCTTGGTGAAATTCCAGGAATGCCAGATTTAGATGAACTATCCGAACAACTGAAAGATTGAATCGGATTTCTTCTCCATAGTGGAGAAAGTCTCAAGACAATATATCTTGAAGTGTTCCTTCAGCAATAGACTTCTTGATTGAGCGAGCGATTCTTCTTCCAGTGGACATGAATGGTTCATTGATGTCAGAATATGGAGAACCTCCAATAAATGGATTCGAGCCAGCAACTATTCTTGCACTTATTTCAAAGACTTTGAATTCAAGTTGGTCTGTGACAATTGTTTCAAGGCAGAATGGACCAATCATTCCCTTTGCCCCCTCTTCTAGTTCAAATGATGCTGCAACAGTACCTTCTGCCATTTCAAAAGCACGTGGGAGTAGTGATTCACGAATTACAACAGGTTGATTACCAGTTACTACGAATGAAGGCTCTAATCCCTTTTCTCTCAAATCTCGAAGAGACCCCAACTTGTAAAATTCATCAACATTTGCTTCATCTCTTCTATCCATGCTCATTAATTCAAGGCGTCCAAGGTTTTGTCCGGCGTGACTTCCGCGACCTTGAACTTGGAATCCATCACTTGCCGTTGGGTCAAAGAAGAAATGAATATAATAACGGCATCCTAATGCATACTCTTGAATTGTAAATTCACCTTCTAAGTCGGCATTTCTACGGAAATCTCTGTAATCTCTAGCGATGAAATAACCTCTTCCACCCTTTGCTCCAGCATATTTGACGATAACAGGCCCATCAATGTCATGCGGGTCATTGTAGACCTTTGGCATGGTACAGCCGCCTGCTTCTAACCATTGACGCTGTCTTTCACGACTACTTTCCCAATGTAAAATCCCTCTATTGCCAAATGTTGGTACTTGTAAAGACCTAAAATTGGATGAACCAAGATACTCTACAAGTGAACCATGAGGTATTATCACAACATTTCTTTTACGAAACCATTCAGCATAATCCAGCATTTCTCTATAATCTTCAAGCATTAGCCATTCATCAGGTTCAGCACCGGGGAATGCTCTGTAATATCGACGTCTGTTTTCACCTACAGCAATTCCTAATGTTTTGAAACCTTCAAGGCGAGCTCCATGAAGAATTTGCAACGAAGAGTGAGAAGCAACCACTCCAATTGTGATTTGACTTTGGTCATAGGCGGCCAACCATGTAGCCAGTGTATCGGAATCTACGCCCATGTTGAGGGGTTTAGTATTCCCCCTATATGCGTTATCCTAAATAAATGTGCAAAAGCAATAATGGAGATAATGCATTTCACAGCAACTATTTTTTGAATTTGGCCATCGGCCATTTTTCCCCTAGAGTCAATTATCATTACAAATGGGTGTATAATTCAAAGGCTTGAAGACAATCGGCAACCATGGCAGGGAATGAACCAGCATCTCGGATGACTTACGGCGGCTATCTTCGTATTGATGATCTTCTAACATTACAAGGTGGACCACAAGGATATTCTCCGGCTCCATGTAATAACGAGTTACATTTTATTATTGTGCATCAATCATTTGAGTTGTGGTTTAAATTAGTTCTTAGAGAATTGAAAGAAGCATATCATTTATTATCGGTAAGTAGCGTTGATGAACAATCAATACCGCAAATAGTACACCATTTTGAAAGAGTTACTACGATAATGAATTTGATGACCCACCAGTGGGATGTCATGCAAAGTCTTGCCCCTCAAGAGTTCTTAGCCTTCCGCGATAAACTTGGTACTTCATCTGGCTTTGAATCCTGGCAAATGAGAGAGTTGGAAGTAATTCTTGGCCTCGATAATTCACAACGAATGGGTGGTATGGACCCATTGGCACATATGAGAAAATTAGTTGGAGAAGGGAAAGTTAGCCAAGAGGTGTTTGACAATTTTGAACAAGTATCTTCACAACCATCTCTAAACGATGTGCTAACCGATTGGTTAGGCCGCACACCAATCAACGGTTCTATTTCATCCGATACAGGAGATGATGAAGTAATTTCACAATTTGTAGAGGGTCATCTTGATGCTATGAAACTACATGGTGAGACCGTAATATCTCACATTGTCGCGATAGGACATGGAGACGAGGAACCAGTTCGGGCAAGGATTGAGGCTGGAATTGAAGGTGCGCGAACATTCTTGATGCCGGATGGAGAAATCAACAGGAGCAGAGCAGGTTTGCTGTTCATTGAATCATATCGCGAATTACCACTATTG
>DUCL01000138.1:1181-3234 GCA_012959845.1 Candidatus Poseidoniales archaeon | reverse complement strand
AAGAGCACAGATATTGCCAATCTTCCACCATGGGAAATGAGTTCACTTGTGGATGCAATTGATATTGATGGTGATGGACTAATTAATTTACCAGAACTTGATATTGCAATTGCAAAGGTTCGCAACGAGATTTCTGCTAAAGAATCAGATTCAGCAACTGAAATTCCTTCCAAAGCCCAACTCAACAAGATGAAGAAGGCTGAATTGGTTGAACTTGCAACCTCTTTGGGCCTAGATGCATCTGGAACAAAGAAAGATTTGATTGGCCTTATCTCTGAGGCGTGAAGGGGGAATTCCCCATGCGAATCGGTCTTGTCGGAAAGCCGAATGTTGGTAAGTCAACCTTTTTCAGCGCAGCAACACTCGCCAAAGTCGATATTGCGAATTATCCATTTTGTACCATAGAACCAAATGTTGGCGTGGCTTTTATTGAAGCGCGAAAACCTTGTCCTTGTAAAGATATTAGACAACGCCTAGAATCCGAAGGGCGTTTGCAACCAATAAGCGAAGACGATGAACGTCAAGGAAGTATTTGTCAGCCAAGAACTGGGAGTTGCGTCGGATTTCGCAGATTGGTCCCCTGCTTCTTAGTCGATGTAGCAGGACTAGTTCCTGGTGCCAGCGAGGGTAAAGGTAGAGGTAACGCGTTCTTAGCCGATTTAGCCAATAGTGATGCACTAATTCAGGTAGTTGATGCTGCAGGTTCAACTGATATTGAAGGGAATCCTATTGGAGCAGGTCAGACAAAAGAAGATGCCCAATTGAGAATAAATCAAGAGATAGAGTTCCTTGCAAATGAATTGGATGCATGGATTTCAGGATTGCTAAAGGATGGTTGGCAAAGAGGTGTGAGGAGGGTTCAAGCAGAAGGAGAGAAAGGACTAGTTTCGTTTATTCATGAGAGGTTGACCGGATTAGGTGCCACTCTCAATGCAGTTGCCAATGCATATGATGAATTCAAAAATGAAGTAGGAGATTGTGGTCAACCTTGGAATTGGCAGGACGAAATAATTGCGAAACTTGCAGTTCGCATTCGTATTGGATTATTCCCAATCCACATCGCAGCAAATAAATGCGATATTGCACCAGAAGGAGTTCTACAAAATATCACTGCAAACGGAACAATAGTTCCTTGCATGGCAGATGTTGAATTAGCATTAAGGAGGGCTCAATCTGCAGGATTGATAGATTACATTAGTGGGCAAGAAACCTTCGAAATATTAGAAGAAGAAAACTTGAATGAAGCCCAACTCAAAGCTCTATCACATATGCAAGAGCGATTGAAAATCAACGGTGGAACTGGTGTTTCAACGATTATTGACAAAGTTCTTTTCGATGAATTAGACCATATTGTCGTTTATCCTGTCCAAGATGAATTACATTGGACGGATGGTGATGGCAAAGTATTGCCAGATGCTTTTGTTGTTGCTAATGCTATCCAAGCAAAACCTCTTGCTTACAAAGTTCACTCCGACTTAGGTGATGGTTTCATCAAAGGAGTTGATGGAAGAACCAGAAGAGTGGTCGGTGCAGACCACGAACTAAGCGATGGAGATGTCCTTAAAATCCATGCAAAATCATGAAGCCGCAGAATTATTGCTGGTGAGAAATACCCTTTTCGTTGTTGATAGTGCAACAACATTGAAGACAAAAAATAGAAGGGGATTATTTGATGATGCCATTAGGAGATCTAATTGTCGCCATTACATTGACTATTTTTTTAATAGTTGGAGTTTACCAATTTTATTTTTTAACACAAAATCATATGATAAAGACCGCAAAGCAATTCGATATGAAAATTGATACACTTTTCAAATTCAAAGGTTATTGGGTTTGGTTATATTCTGGTTTGTATTATCCGATGATTATTGCAACGGTATTGACAATTGATAACATGAGACAATACAATTACTCTTTCATGTCCTTCGTCTTTCTGTTATTCATTCAACTGGCCTTTTTCCGCTACTATCCAGTTCAAACACCAGCCGCTTGGAGAGATTTTAGTGACTTTAAACAAACCCGCAGTGTACGTTTTATGCAATTCGTCCAAAAA
>DUCL01000138.1:0-1112 GCA_012959845.1 Candidatus Poseidoniales archaeon | reverse complement strand
AGCGACATTAGTTGCATTCCATGTTTGGAATAATGTTCCAGAAGTTGGCAACTGGCCATTCTTATTTCCAGTAATTATTGCATTGAGTGCTTTATGGACAAAGCAGCACTATGTCGTAGATGTAGTAGCTGGTTTCATTCCCGGATGGATTGCATGGGAATTGTACAACTTAATTCAATATTGATTGAATTGTAGTATCAATGCCCTTTTGGGCGTTCATGGGCTGGAGTTAAACGTGCCATATCTCCAGAGAACTGAGAAGAACGGTAGATGAACCACAGTGGCGTTAATAGTGTTAAGATGATTAGAATGATGAGGAAATACATACCCCATGGAGTCACTTCAGAGAGTGAGGTAGACCAGAAAATCCACAGCATTGGAAGATAGAGAAAGAAACTGTATCTTCGTGCAACAACACTGAATCTTGCATTCTTTTGTGAAGTATTGAATAGTGTGGGGGTCTCTTCCTCAGTTACCAATCCCTGCTCAACACCACAACGAACACAAACCTGTGTTCGAGGTCCATTTCCATGAATGAAATACTCTCGTGGATATTTGCTGGAGCAGTGACGGCAGGTTGGCATTGTGTTCCCTCAAACGAGGCGAGTCGCTTTAGATTCTTCAAGCATCCGCATACA
This sequence comes from Candidatus Poseidoniales archaeon, assembly GCA_012959845.1. Classification (GTDB taxonomy): domain Archaea; phylum Thermoplasmatota; class Poseidoniia; order Poseidoniales; family Poseidoniaceae; genus MGIIa-L1. The sequence continues at coordinate 474 of DUCL01000138.1, read as the reverse complement.
TCGCCAAGAAATTCGCCAGCAATATGTCACCATGTACGGAGCCAACAGATTCGGGATGGAATTGGACAGAACAAATTGGCAGTGTCGGATGTTGAAGTGCCATTATTATGGATTTACTTTGATCTGTAGCAGAAATAACCAATTTAGAGTCCGAATTATCATCTTCAACTACTAATGAATGATAGCGGGTGAAATTTGTAGGAGATGCAATACCAGCAAAAAGTCCACTTGAATTGTGATGGCATGGTCTTGGAGCGCCATGCACAGGGCCCAATGGAGCGCGTATGACTTTCATTCCACTTGCTTCTGCTAGTGCCTGATGGCCGAGACAAACTCCCAATAGTGGTATTTTCAATTGACCGGCAAGAGCATGGCTGGAAATCGCCATAGTCAAATCTGAATCGGATGGATTTCCGGGGCCAGGCCCTAGTATCAGATGAGTTGGATTTAACAGTTCTAGCAAATCAAATAATG
>DUCL01000137.1 GCA_012959845.1 Candidatus Poseidoniales archaeon | reverse complement strand
AATAGAAACCCACACTGGATGTACTCCATTTGCCAAACATGAATCGCGTAGAGATGCTTCGGTTGTATTCCAATCTTCGTTCCAGTCATCGCTTTTTAGAATCTTGTGTGCCATTAATGATGCAAGACGAAATGGATCGCTGCCAGAATCGGGCAGTAGAGCCTCCTCAGGCGATGGTATCCAGTCCAATGGTTCTGCAGATGAAGCACCCCGTCCACCACGACGTGTGCGACGCCCTACTGAATTCTTACGACGCGTTGGAGTATTGTCTTCCTCATCTACTGCAGGTGCCTCGACTTCATTTATCGCAAGATAAACAAATGTTCTGAAATGCTTTCCAAGCATTTTCCATTCAGCAATTTTTGAAATAACAATCTGCCGCTTGTTTTTCGGAACATTTGGCTGGAAGGCTTTGTCAATACAAATTTCCATGAGGTTTTCCTGCATTAGACTCACCCCTACGGGGTGGTCGCTGTGCCACCTGTCTTTCAATGCACCGCCGGAACTTCGTGGATAGATACGGAAAAAATCAAACTAGATGATTCATCATAGCCTGACATATGGGGGAGCGTTTTTGGACATTATAAGACTCATTGCATTGCTACTGCACCCCATTTTAGCCTCTAGTCTTGTGGCTTGGATGTGGTGGCAATACTCTTGGAGGAAAAAATCTCATGAGTTGAAAGGGAACGAGCGCGCCGAGCACCTTAGAATGCACGAACAAAGGGGGGAACAACTACTTTGGGCAGCGATTATTGTAGCATTGGTGGCTGTAGCCGGAAGAGCGGTTGCTGGATGGAGAACTCATGGAGATTTCATGGCAGAAATTTGGCCAACAAGCATTCATGGAATCACCGGCCCTATAGGGATTCTAATTCTGTGGCAATTATCTCGGATGGGTAAAAGAGCAAAAACAGCGCGTGAGCAAGGCGATTCTTTTTCAAACTTGAAATTAAAACATGGAAGAATGGCTGATTTGGTTATCGCATTAGTTTTCATACACGCATTTCTCGGATTTCTCTACATCTTTACAGTTCTTTGATGATTTCTCTTAACCAATGACGCACCCGTTGATATAGATAATCACTCGGCACTTCAATTATGGAAAGTGCCACTGACCCGAGTATGCTCAAAGACAGAGCATTTTTCAAACTCGGATTGTTTATCCATGACCATAACAAATTAGTTCTTGTTTTAGGTCTCATCTCTTGTATATTGATGACTAGTCTCGTTGGATTGGGTGCTAATTGGTCTGAAGCATTTGGAGAAGATAATGTTGAATCTCTTCAGGCAAGTAAATTGTTATCCGATTCGTTCAAACAAGAGAATAGTAGTGCTGGGCATAGTTTCATTCTACTAGTATATCACCCAACTCTTACCGATAATGACACCGAATGGCAGCAATCGATTATCAATTCATTGAATGATTTTTCAAAACAAGCTGATGTTAGTATTTTGTATTCATGGCAAGTTGAAGAAGTGGAGCGCTTAGATTATGTTGCGTATACGGGAAGTGGTTTTATTGCTCAGAATGTAATTACCATAGAGGGTGACAGAACTCACGCCAAAGCAGTCTTTGATGAAAATCAAGAGTCTGTGACTTTAGACGGAGAGTTTGTTTCTTGGAAAACTGATGGGGTAGCAATTGAATGGACATTCGATAATCGAATTACTGAAGATTTAGTCAAGGCTGAAATTGTGTCGGGACCGCTCACCCTAATTATTCTCGGATTAGTATTTGGTTCAATTGTTGCTGCCCTATTACCAATAAGCGCTGGAGTTGCAACTGTTGCTGCTGCCATGGGAATGACCATTTGGTTGAGTAATGTAACTGATGTCACCCAATATGCAACCAATATTATCACTTTGATTGGAATTGGAGTTTCAATCGATTATTCACTATTTTTAGTAAATCGCTTTAGAGAAGAATTAGCCAATGATAGAGATGTTAGAACTGCGATTGCGATGAGTACGGCGACCGCAGGTAAGGCGGTATTTTTCTCGGGAATTACTGTTGCGGTTGGTTTGATGGGCATGTTGTTCTTTGAAAATACTAGTCTTCCAAGTTTGGGAATCGGCGGAACCGTTGCAGTATCTATTGCGATGGTATATTCAACCATCGTTCTTCCCGCAGTAATGTCAATACTCGGAAAAAGAGTTGACAAGGGTAAGATTCCTTTCTCCTTCAATTTAGAGGCTAGGGAAACGGGTATATGGGCTAATATTGCCAACAAAGTGATGAACCATCCTTGGAAGGTTCTCATACCTGTTCTGATAATATTAGTAGGGGCAGGCGCTCCATTCATGTACGCTGAGTTTTCTCTTTCATCATGGTCAGCATTACCACCGGATGATGAGTCACGTCTTGGTAAGGAAATAATGGGTGAAATCTGGCCCGAACAATCATCAAATCAAATATTCTTGGTGATTGAACTGGATGGTGCTGATGCTTTTAGTGAAGAAAATTTACGAGCCCAGTATCAATATATTAAGACCCAAATAGGTGATGAAAGAGTCCGTAGCGCAAGCGGTATTGGTCTGCCTGATAGTTCTATGAATGAATCACAAGTAATCTCTTACTGGAACACGCCCAATGAAGATTTAGATGAACATCAAATTGCTCTTCGCAACATGATTAGAGATAATTTTGTTAGCGAAAAAATTACATTTATTTTACTTAATTTAGAGGGAGAACAAACGAGTGTAGAATCAAGAAATGTAGTCGAAAAGATTAGAGATAATCGGAATGTTTTGACCGATCAATTATCTGGTGAAAACGATTATCTGGCTGTTGCTGGATTTGCTGCATATAATGCTGATACCCTCAACTCAATTTCTGACAATCTACCTACGGCGCTCGGATTTATTTTCCTTGCAACTTCAGTGTTGATTTTCATCCAAGTTCGCAGTGTCATCATCCCAATCAAAGCAATAGTGATGAATATTCTTTCAATTTCCGCATCTTTTGGAATGCTGGTTTGGGTATTCCAATGGGGCTATGGTGAAGCATTACTGAATTTCACTGCTCAGCCAATTGATTCGGGTAATCCAGTGATAATGTTCTGTATAGTGTTTGGACTTTCGATGGATTACGAAGTCTTAATGCTTTCAAGAATCCATGAAGAATGGGAAAGAACTGGTGACAATACATTAGCAGTTGCAAATGGACTTCAGAAAACAGGGGGATTAATCACTGGCGCGGCTGCAATTATGGTAGTCGTTTTTGGTTCGTTTGGACTATCCTCTGTCATTATCCTCAAACAAAT
>DUCL01000136.1:19203-19824 GCA_012959845.1 Candidatus Poseidoniales archaeon | reverse complement strand
GCGGAGATAAAGGGAATCAAATTATTCAAGGAAATAATTGATTCTTCAAAATCATGGAAACTAAATGATGCTAGAGCAAAAAGACCAAAAGTATACTGCCGCGTTGGTGATTATAAAATAGAGTTAGACCCATTTAAAACAATTGAATACTGCTATTTCCGTAATGAGTTTCACTTCGCATTGAAAATAAATTCTCAATACGTATGTGTCTTGGAATCACATAATTCAGACACAGCCCACGTTGACCCATTAATCAGTTTATTACTTCTGGGTGAAGCGAGATGGCCAATGGAATTAACTCCAAAAACGATGGAAGCGGTCTCTATTGAACAACAAATTATTGATTATTACACGGGATTTGAGCGTAAACCAAAATCAATAATACTTTCGTTCGATACAGAAAACAAGAAGCATTTAGTCAATGCGCTACATGAAATAAAGAATGGAAATTCACAAACTGGTTTAGCCTTAATATTGGCAATTGCACGGCAAAAATTTGTATGTGCGATGTGGACAATGAATCATGTTGTCGAACAAATCAGACCCTTTGTTAATGCTTGTAGTGATGAACAAATTGCACATTATATTGAAAATCCTTTTGAGCAAACAGACCGTATTTTT
>DUCL01000136.1:16444-19186 GCA_012959845.1 Candidatus Poseidoniales archaeon | reverse complement strand
CAAATATTTGAATCGGCAATCCTCAAGTGCTGTCAATGCTGGCTTTGAAACGGTGATAGTATGCAGACCTACCTAGACCTCATCCAAACTATCCTCGATAAGGGTGAAGACAAAGGTGACCGAACTGGCACTGGCACAAAATCTGTATTTGGTCATCAAATGAGATTTGATTTGTCTGATGGATTTCCGATGGTGACTACAAAAAAACTTCACCTAAAATCAATTGTCTATGAATTATTATGGTTCCTTAAAGGAGATACCAATGTAAAATATTTACAAGATAATGGTGTGAGAATTTGGAATGAATGGGCTGATGAAAATGGCGATTTGGGACCTGTTTATGGCAAACAATGGCGTAAGTGGGAAGCAAAGGATGGTCGCGTAATAGACCAAGTGGCACAAGCGGTTGAAATGATAAAAAATAATCCAAACTCACGTAGAATTATCGTATCGGCATGGAATGTTGGTGAACTAAATGAAATGGCTTTGATGCCGTGTCATGCATTTTTCCAATTCCATGTAGCCAATGGAAAACTAAATTGCCAACTCTACCAAAGAAGTGCAGATGTTTTTCTTGGTGTACCTTTCAACATCGCCTCCTATGCACTTCTTACCCACATGATGGCTCAAGTATGCAATCTTGAAGCAGGAACATTTGTTCACACTCTAGGAGATGCTCATCTGTACAATAACCATCTTGAACAAGCAAATTTGCAAGTTAGCCGCGAACCATTACGTCTTCCGCAAATAAAATTAAATCCTAATGTAATGCAAATCGACCAATTTGATTTTGATGATATAGAAATTATTGGATATGAGCATCATCAACATATCAAGGCGCCAATCGCCATCTGAGGGAAAATAATGCTAACAATGATTTATGCATCTGATCTAAACGGAGCCATTGGCAAAGATGGCGATTTGCCATGGAGTCAGTCTTCTGATCTACAGCACTTCAAGAGGATTACAATCAGAAAAACGGTGGTTATGGGCCGCAAAACATGGGATAGTTTGCCATCGGGAGGATTACCAAATCGAAGAAATATTGTGATGTCAAGAACTGCGCGCGAGGATGCTGAAGTAATGGATTTTGAGCAAGTACTAGAGTTATCACAGAATGAAGAGATAATTATTATCGGTGGTGGAGAGATTTATTCATTATTTCTAGAACATTGTAAAGAGATACATAGAACAATTATCCATACTGAAGTTGAAGATGCTGATACTTTTGCTCCTGATATTTCACAACTAGGATATGTGTTGATTGGAGAAAAACACCATCCAGCAGGTCCAAAAGACCAATACCCAATGACCTTTCAACATTGGATTTGTTAGTTGTTAACTAATACTTACTTACACTACTAATCTGCTTTATACTCGGTTACTCTAACGCCGAGGCGCCCAGTTAATGCCTCGCGTTTCATTATTCTTTGATACTTCTTTTCAAAGGCTGATTTCAAATCAATTTCCATCGCTATTGAATGGCCCATCAATAATATCAAAATGTCTGCCATCTCTTCAGCACACTCTTCGATTGGCTTTCCTTTGGTGATTGCTGCGGATAACTCTCCAAGTTCTTCAACGGTCAGAGCGATCCTATATCCCATATCATGCCCATTCTTATTTGCAAAGTCATGTTTATGATGGAAGGCAGCAACCTTCTTTACCATCACTTCCCATTCATCAGTAGCTTGATGATTCATCCATTTGTCAACACTTGCTGCAGTCATTGCTCAATCCTTATCATGGACAGGGCATCAACTTTGCGACAGTAATTCAATGACACATCTCCACACAGGTGCTAATCTTTTATTGGCTTCTGCAGAGACTGAAAGGTGAGAGAGGTCTGCTGAATTATCTCCTGGCTCCCTACCAGCAGCCCAATTCGATGAAATGCAGACTGCTACATATGGAATTTCAAGTTCTCTGCATAATTTTGCTTCACGTGGCATAGTCATTCCAACCATATCACCGCCCAATTTCTCTATTGCATCTACTTCTGCACGCGTCTCAAATTGTGGACCATGTGCTAGCCAGTAGGTATATCTCAGTTTTTCAGAATCAGAAAAGGATTGTGCTTCACGTAAAATTGTCTGTAACTTATCGGTCAATTCTCCGTTAAATGGTTCAGTAACAGAGGTGAAGGTTGCATCTTCATGATGGAACGTACTTGCAACCCCTGTGAAATCGATATATTGGTCGGCAAGGGCAACTTTTCCGGGTGGGAAATCAGCAGATATTGCACCTACTGAGCACACTGCCATAATAGCATCACAGCCACTGTCGGCCAAAGCGTTGATATTTGCTCTATGTTCTATCATGTGAGGTGGTTTACTGACATTGCCATTATTGTGGTGACGCTGTAAAAATAATAATTCCTTCTCTCCTTCACTGCTACTAAGTCTTAAACAGGTCAGTGGTACATCACCCCAATTAGTTTCAACAATAACATCATCTCTACGCTCTAATGTCAATCCTGCATCGGCCAATTGTTGGCCAAATGTCATTTTGATCAGACCGGTTCCGCCGATAACTGCTAACCTCTGCATAATAATCGCCTATTGTCCTACATTGTCAAACCTGCGGCTGCAAACCTTCGGGGACCTTGCTTTCGCTGGCACTCAAAGAGAACTGGACTCTCAAATACTCTCACTCGTTAAGACGAGTGATCAAATCTGCTTTCTTTCCAGAGACTGGCTTTCCTGCAGCCTTCAAGAGTTCCTTGAGTTCTGCAACTGTCAT
>DUCL01000136.1:866-16399 GCA_012959845.1 Candidatus Poseidoniales archaeon | reverse complement strand
CAGCAACTTCTTCTTCAACAACTTCTTCCTCTGCAGCAGGTGCTTCTTTAGCAGGTGCTTCGGTTTTCTCGCTGGCTGGCTCTAGAGCCTCTGCGGCATCAAGAATTGAAGGTGCCTCTTCTGCGGCTTCTTCCTCTACTTCTTCTCCGTCCATTGCTGCTGCAATCGCTGCAGCCTTCTTGGCCTTTAATTCCGCTTCTTGACGAGATTCATCTGCATGGATATCGTCCAAGGTTGGTCCACTTTCGTTGACAACACCCTCTTGTAATAGTTGACTCTTGTGAATTGCTACAGACTTAACTGGGTAAATCGGCTTAACTGCGTTGAGGATTTCTCCTTCCAGTTCGCCACCAAGGATTGATTCTTGTATTTTGGAAAAGGTATTCTTAGATGCGAATGCACGAATGACTTCTGCTGCCTTTGCACGCATTGCTTGCTTTACTGAAGTTTGAACACGCCTTTGAGTAATGATCAACGGCTTCAAGCGAACTAGATAACCATCGGTTGATACTACATCAACAACATCGTCGACCTTACCACGATAGCGGCGAATTTGACGACGTGTGTGGTCTGTTTGGTGATGGTGACCGATAAAGGTGGTTAATGCATCTCTGCCAACTACTTCTGTCACTCGGAATCTAAGAATGATATGCATCTTAGTAAAATCGCCATTGAATTCTTGTAGTGTCATTTCATAGATACGGCCCATGATATGTTCATCTGACTCACCGATTGTTTCTCCAATTTGCTTGAAATCCCATGGATGACGAGGCGCACGAATTGTGTACCAGCGCTTTAACTTCCACTTATCACGTTGCTTACGTGCTACTGCACGTGCTCTTGCACTAACTTTCTTCGCCATTGGATTCACTCTCGGTGTTGTCTTGCGGGGGCTACCCCACTAGCATTCCGCCGACTAACCACCCCTATATGAACAGCCCCCTCCAATTCGGACATAGAAAACGGATGATTGCATGCTGATTTGGAGTTAATATCAAATCCATCTCGCCAGCACCCTCCCTCATGGCAGTTCACCAACTCACCTGGAGAGCGACAGCCAGCGGCCTAGAAGATGAAATGATTCTCGCCGAAGCATTAGCCACCCTAGTTGGTGATGAAGAGGCTGTGGAAATTGAACGCACTAGTTCTTATCACGGCTCTTTCATCCACATGGTTACTGCGAAATTAACTCGTTCTGGGCCTGCACAAAAGGCTCTTGCCAATATTGGCAAAGAGAATTTACAAGTAATATTATCTGAATTAGTCACCCGATTAGATGAGACAAATGTCATTCATTTCCGATTGGATCAAAGTGATTTGATTAGTGGAATACTAACACTATCACAACCCGGCGGCCAGGCAACTGTAAAAGGGCAAACAAAAATTCAAGTATATCCCGGCCAAGACCCTCTAGAAGAGGCTCAAATCACAATAAATAATGCGATTGAATTGTCCAACTGAGAGTTTTTCCCGTTTTTCAGCAAAATATTTTGAGATTGTTTATCCAAACGGTTCATGTATGCCTACCCTATCAGCAGGTTTGAGGAATACCCATGACACATGTTGTAACAACTGCTTGCGTCGACCACAAGTACCAAGAATGCGTTGCTGTTTGCCCAGTTGAGGCTTTTAGAGAAGCAGACACGTACCTAGTTATTGACCCTGATGAGTGCATTGATTGTGGTGCTTGTATCCCTGAATGTCCAGTTGATGCGATTTTCGCGGATACTGATATTCCGGCAGGAGAAGAAGCTTGGGAAGAACGCAATGCAGCAGAGTCTATTGACGCTGAAATTGCCGAAGGTGATTCACCTGTTCTTGCTGATTGAGAAATATCAGAGAGTCAAACTCCACCCATAATTGGAATTGCTAATAATTTGAAGGAAATTAATTTAGACAGGTTGATTGTAATGGCTAAGCAAACTGATTTCACTAAATTTAGGATGGGTAGCGATTTGCTAAAACGTGGCTTTGCACGTATGCAACAGGGTGGCGTCATCATGGATGTTGTCAATCCAGACCAAGCGGCTATTGCAGAAGATTCTGGTGCTGTTGCAGTAATGGCTTTGGAAAGAGTTCCTGCAGATATTCGCCGAGATGGTGGAGTTGCGAGGATGAGTCACCCAGATATGATTCAGGGAATCCTTGATTGTACATCTATACCAGTGATGGCCAAGGCAAGAATTGGTCATGAAGGTGAAGCACGAATTCTTGAATCAATGGGAGTTGATATGGTAGATGAGAGCGAAGTTCTAACGCCTGCTGACCCATTTTTCCATATTTCAAAGAAAGATTATGGCATTCCATTCGTTTGTGGAGCAACAGAATTAGGTGAAGCTGTCCGACGAATATGGGAAGGTGCTGCAATGATACGCACTAAGGGTGAAGCAGGAACTGGAAATGTAGTTGCTGCGGTCACACATGCTAGATTGATTGACCAAGAGATAAAGCAGTTGCAAACACTTGATGACTCTGGACTTGATGAAACAGCAGAAATAATTATTGACAGATATAGAGTATTGGCCAACCAATCAAAATTACCAGGAAATTATCAGCATACACCGTTTGGAGCAATAGATCAAAAAATGCATGCTGAAGTCAAAGAGATCCTAGATGAAGTTAGAACAATGGGCCGATTACCTGTAGTGACATTCTCTGCCGGTGGTATTGCAACACCTGCCGATGCATCACATATGATGCGACTTGGCATGGATGGTATATTCGTTGGTTCTGGCATCTTCAAGTCAGAAGACCCGAAAACGATGGCGGATGCTATTGTCCTTGCAACTGCACATTATGATGATGCAGAAAAAGTAACACAAGCAATGGCGATGATGGCTGGAGCAGCCATGAAGGGTGATGAACTTGAAACTCTCGAAGTTCGTTATGACCAACGTGGTCTTTGAAGTATTAGTCTTCTAACATCTATTCTATAGAATAATTACTGCAGTGGGTCAGAGACTCCGACTTCACCTAATGCCCAACGAAGTGTCTTAATTACTCCATCTAGCGCTTTATGATTTCTTGCGGCTTCTTTCATTCCTTCTCTATCTTCAGAATTCTTACAATCCTCAAACCAATCCTTCCACTGCTTACGTTTTGCTTCAGCATTTGTGAGCATTTGTTCAATCTCATCCCAAGTTCTGTCATAGGTTCTTTCAGCCACTTGGCCGTTACGAGATGGAGTCATAATCCACTGCCGGCTAGCAAGGGTATATGAGTGATACGCCGACACATTTCGCTAATTCACGGAATTCTTTGGTCACTAAGATTGGAATTGGCATCAATTATGGTTCCATCACCTATTACGACATTATGTAATGTTGAACCATTTCCAACGATTACATCTTGACCGAGGACGGACTTTACGATAGACGATTTTGCACCTATAGTGCAACCAGACATCAACAATGAATTAGAAATTTTCACTTGCTCTTGTATTTGACAGTTAGAAGAGATTACGCTGCTGGTGACATCACCCAAAATAACAGAACCTTCCATGCAGAAACCATCACCTGGAAGGATTGTACCATTTGGAATAGCAAATGGTAATTCAGTCATTCGCTTCACTAAAGTTGATTGAGCATTTAGTAATTCCATAGGATTGCCAACATCAAACCAAACGCCATCGATAGTCTTAGCATACATTGGCCAATTCTTTTCAAGAACCATAGGAAATAATTGTTTACTGAAATCAAACTTTTCTCCCAACGGAACCAATTCCATTACCTCTGGCTCAATGATGTATAATCCAGCATTAATCACATTACTAAATGCTTCTTGCGGACTTGGCTTTTCTTTGAATTTTCTAATATAGCCCTCGCGCAGTTTTCCATCCAATTCGCCATTATGGGTTGTTGATAATCCTACGATACCAAAATCGCTCGGGTCTTCTACTTCCCATAGCGCCATTGTCACTTTTGCGCCACTTTGTTTGTGTGCTTGCAATAATCCCGATATGTCAAAAGATGCTACGGAATCGCCTGAGCCAACAACAAATGTTTCTGTTAACAAATCACTTAGGAGACGAACACTTCCTGCTGTACCCATAGGTGAATGTTCTTGGTTAATACGTGCTGATATTTCCCTAGAGTGCTGTTCTAATGCCTGTTTTGGCCAAGTAGAGACGTGTTTTTGTAACTGTTCCCCCCGATATCCCGTGGTGACAATTACATTGTCAATGCCGGCTTCTAGCATCGCATCTTTAACAAAATCAATCACTGGTCGACCTAGAACTTCAACCATCGGTTTTGGTCGTGTCAAGGTCAAAGGACGTAGCCTTGAACCTTGACCACCAGCCATGATGACCCCATACATCTCTTCCACCTCAACGGCGTCGGTTCTGCATGTTAATTCGACGCATTCCCGCTTTTTTAGAGGATTTTCCTATTGCAAGACGTGATGTTCCACCACTATCTTTGCTACTTGTTCCTCCAATTCTCAAAGAGCCCGAAGATATTAGGCCACTAACTAATTGGTTAGCAACTTCTTCTGAACTAGCACCTGTTGACACCTGATTTTTAACGGATTTATTATGATCGGTAATCCAAGCCGCTCTCTCTTTCTTTGCGAGTTTTAATTGGTCACGTGCTTTGTCAACATCCTTCATCAATTCAACAGTCTTTTCATGCATCTCATCTGCTTTCTTTCTAAAGTCAAGATATTCTTCGTGGAATCTGTCGCCTTCTGCTTTGAGGAAATCACGGTGGGCAAATACTTCATCCAATTCTTTTGATTTTTCAGTTACACGGCCAACTGCTTCTATCATTGCTGAATGTGCTGCATCTGCTTCTATCTTTAGAATTTTTATTGAGCCATCCAGATCAGACAAATCAACACTGACAAGTTCAAATTGCACTACTTCTGGTTCTAACTCAGCAATACGGCGATGTTTCAATTTGATGCTAGCCATCATTTCCTTCTCTTTCTTTGGACCAACACTTGATGTTTCGAAAGTCCTCTCCAAATGGTCAAGCTCTCGCTTAAGTTGAGCGAATTCTGCAGTAGCAGAACGCTTCTCGTTCTTTTCTCCACGACGACCCTTTACTTGGGAGATTAGTTGACGGAGTTGGTCTTGAATCGCATTTCTCTTCTCCTTGAACAATTTTATCTCAGCACGGATGACCTTTACTTCTGATAGGACAAGGGCTGATTTCTCTCTGTGCTCCTTGAATTGCCCTTGGATTGCATTGCGCTTATCAGCAGTCTGCTTAGCAGAATCACTGAATGAATTACGTGTTTCACGCAATTTGCGAACTTTCGCTTCCATTGTCTGAAGTTCTTCTTGAAGCGCCGCATCGGGCTTCTCCTCAGCATCGTCTTTCATTCCGCGCATGTATCTTCCACAGCATTTACCATTTCAAGGCTATGGATGATGCGTCACGACTATTCGCCCATACTATTGGCCAAATAATGCATACATTTGCATAAAGATTGCACTTAACAATCCAAGAGTTCCGATTATATTAGCAGATAGTGAACCGGAAGAACGGACCATTGCTCTAAATTCAGATCTTACTCTGACATTTATCTGCCTGCCGACTAATAATTCTCCACTTTGTTGTTCAAGACGAACTGAGACTGTTGCCTCTCCAGTTGTGGTCGGCAGTAAAGACTGCCAAGCGACTGTTCCGTCTTTTAGCAATCCACTCATTACACCTAAAGTATCGTCATCACCTTGAGCGTGACTTGGCAGCGCTCGGTCAGACCACCAATATTTTTCCCCAGGCAATAATCTGTAAGTCAATGCTACATCATTCGGCCGGAAATCAGGTGTTTGAACTCTAAAAACAACTATCCTTTCAGTTTCACCAAGATTGTGGATTAATGTAAACAAATTTGCTCTATTCGTGACCACGTTTTCCAAATCAACTTCGAATACTAAGTCTTTGAGTGCTGGGTTGTTTCCGACTTCAATCTCATGCTCCAAGCGGTCTATCATCCTAAAGAAAGCAGGGCATGACTTTGAAACATGGTCAATCAATGAAAGCCAAACTTCCAATGTGAATACTTGATGTGAAACAATTAAGTTCAATCCCTCGTCATTTAATACCTCTGACAATTCAGAAATCATTGTATTTCTATCTAGGCCACAAGAGTGTCTATACAATGTCAGCAACATTTTTTCTCTTGCAAAATCAATTTCAACATTGGCATGGACATTTGCATCTATACTTTTTGTGAAATCAACATATTGCGCCCTCATCAAAGGATCCATGTGAGTTACTAGCAGGTCATTGAATACGGAATTTATGGTTGAAGGATGAATTGCTGGGTCGTATGCATCGAGTAGCCCTGTCCGTTCAACCATGCTAAATTGGTGCGACCTAGTTGCCAAGTGTTGGCCAATTGATAATAGCAGCAAAGAAAATGAACCCAACAACAATATCATTCCCGATTTATGTTCAGAGCCAATATAGAAAATTATACTCAACAGAACTGCACTAATAATGGCAAATAGCAAACTAGTATTTGTTTTACTTGCCGCTCTATTCATCCTATCTATTAGCCCATCATATCCCTGCAGTGATTGTACTGGTCTATGTGCATCATTTGATAACTTTACTTCATCGTTAAACACACGCATGGAAAGCCCAACTCTATGACGATGGACGATGAGGGACAAAATATATCCAAAAAGAATTACAAATGTTATCGCAACCAATGTTATTGAAAAATTTAATCCTATAGTCGGCTCTATATTATTTAGCCACCAACTTGGTGAACCAGTAGAAAATGCCCATGCGATGAAATATGTGAATATTGCAAATGCTGGCAAAAATAGGATTATTCTAAGGCCAGAACTGATGATTTGTCTATCGATGGCAAGGAATATTGCCTCCCAATCTTTGACCGTTGCCTTTTCCCCGATTGGTGAAACTGCCAATAGTTTAGAAATGAGGCCAGTTTTTTCTCCTGACACTACATCGGAGGGAACTTCTTTCATCTCAACAGCCCCCTCCATAGTAATAGGAAAAGGTTATTGCTTTTTATTGTTGACTTTAACAACGCACTAATATTTTTTCAGCGATACTCTCAGACATTTCAAGGTAAACACCATCTGATGTTTGCCACCGACCTTCACTTTTCTTAACCCGTGTGCCAATTACCACTCCCAATTTTGATAATGCTGTCAAACCAGTATCACTAATTACCATCATTCTAATTTCGCCTTCACAATTATCGGAAAGGGCGCTCATTGGACGCAATCCCTTTGCTAAATTATTTATTTTCGATGCCAACTCATCTCTTGCCGCCGGTATGTTCCGGCCTGAAGGGTCAATATTTGGTTGGTCTAATAATAGTGAAAGTGCAACTTCTAAATCATCGTCAATTGCATGCTCAAGTCTACATGCAGTTTCATGAACATTGCCATAAAAAGGCAACTTATCTAATAGCACTTCAGCTAATCTATGCCGTCTCTTCATCTGGCGCCCCAGCGAAAGTCCTAATTCTGTTAGACTAGCACCCTTGTACGGAAAATAATTGACTAATCCCTTTGATGCCAATCTTTGAATCATTTCTGTCGCTGATGCAGGAGAGACATTTAGGGCGCTTGCTATTTCCCCCGTTCTAACAAGTGCTTGCGGGTCATGCTCGTAATACCCATACATTGACTCTAAGTATTCATCTTCAAACTCTTGAAAATGTCCACTCATGATAATCCCAGTTCCTTCTCATCCATCAACCCTTGCTTATTCAGAATTTGCTTTAAATACAACTTTACAAGCTGGGCAGCGTACTGAACCCGCATAATCAGTTGGAACCATCAAGGACTGAGCGCAGTCAGGGCAAGAAATTTCCTTCTTTTCTTGCTCCACTATTTCTTCAACTTCTTCTTCTTGGCGAGGCTCATCTCTTGAAGTTACATCAAATCGTGTTGAGCAATCTGGGCATCTAACTTTACCAGAATACGATGCTGGAACACGTAATTGTCTTGCACACTCTGGACAACCAACTTGCACCTTTCTGTCATTACTGGATGCAGTGGTTTTTGATTTCGTGACCGTTTTCGTTGTTTTTGCAGTTCTATCCTTGCGCTGAGGACTTGTAGAAGTGTTTTCTTTTGATGCATTCTTGAGCCTCATGACGAGAATTACTGCGCCAGCAATAGCAATTCCAGATATCATTCCAATCCACGGAATGTCATATGATTGGGCAGAAGAAACCGTAACTCCAGAAGAATATGACTGGCTTGAAGTAACAATCTGTTGACCAATGCTCCACTTTGCGGTCAAGGTGACATCGGAACCAGATGGCCAAACAATGCTGAGAATAATGTCCTTTTCTTCCTCAGAAAGTAAAATTTCAGTCTCACTTTGAGCCAATAAGTTACCACTTGCATCTACCAAAAATAGTTGCCCAGAATTTCCATCAACCAAACCTGTATTTGAAATCTCTACTGTAATACTAGTTTCATCACCTTCTGTTGGATCTCGCGGAGAGGAAAGAGGATTCAGTTGAATAGAATATGCAGGTCGTTGTGATGGCACCGATTTTGTTGCCGATGTTGGACCTGGGCCTAACGTCCAATTCACCGAATTAACGCGAATAACGACATTTTCTGCATCAACATGGCCAATCACATATTGCCCTGTAGTCATTCCAGGATATACTGAAATTATTGAGTCAAATGGATAAGTTTCAGAACCGCCTAATTCATAACCCAATCTTAATTGTACTTCTCTTTCAACACCGGTATCAAGTTCAACTTGCCATGTGAATGAAATCCCTTGCGCTGAACTCCATTCTACTATGCTAATCTGTGGTGCAATACTTTGCTGGTCAGATATTGGTATGTTTAGCACTCCTTCTAATCCTGCATCTATCGCGCCGTTTGAAGAAACCAATGACCAATTGACTTGGTTTTGACCTGTAGTAATCATTTGTATCGCTACTGAGACTTCACCCGCTGCATCGATGGCTAAACTCAGCGATTCACTCAAACTTACGATGCCGTTGATTTCGCAACGCAATTGAACCATTCCATCACTATCTCCGTGATTTCTAACCAACATTGAGAATGTTGCTACATCGCCCTTATGCCAAGGTCCACCCAATGCGGCTGGAGTGGCTGAACCGGCTGCCTCAAATGCTGCAGCAGTCATAGAAAGAGTTGAGGAAACTGGGCTAATTGAGTCATCCCAAATCCTTTGCCCCTCAGTTTGGCAAGATAATATCCCCGGACGAGCCGATGCGCTTATTGAAATCGTAGTATTATTGCCAGGAGGTAGGTCTATTGAGTTGGAATATTCTATTTCTCCACCGCTAAAAATACAGGTGATTGTTCCGATATAATCTATATCCCCATTATTCTCTATCGACAGATTCCACAATGCAATTCCACCCGCGTTAACATCTGGATTAAGATGTAAGAGATCCATGTCAATTCTCGCCAAAGGAGGTGGCCCCACCTCAAATGTACTAATTTGGAATAATTCACTTTGAGATGGTGGCGGGCTAGAAATTGAAATATTTACCGAGAAGTGTGAACTAATATTAGAATTGCTTTCATTAAACTGTGAAGAGGAATAAAATTGAGTGGTAGTTACTGTCGCAGCAGCAAAAGTAGCACTTGTCTGGTGTGACTCAATAATATCTTGGCCGACAATATAGACCTCAATATTACTTGACCACTGCAAGTCACCAAGGTTTTCAACAGATGCGCTGAAAATGGCATAATCTCCATCTCTTATGCTCTCATTACCCGTTGGAGTTCCTGCACTATTGACCGGAATTATTGTAATTTCCTCAATGGATAATTGTGCTGGACGAAGTCGTTGGATTGTTCTGTTAAATTCTGTCACATAGTTAGAATCAATAGTGCCAGTATCACCAGTCATGGTAACAATGAGATTAGAAAAACCATACGGCATGTTTGGAAATGAATAATTGATTGGGGTGCTGCCCGATGCCAATATTGTGTAGTTGGTTGATAGATTGTGGAGTACCGTACCTTCAAGCGTAGAAATCAATACATTAACTTCGATATCTGCATCTATTCCACTCTGTTCAACAATTGTAAATGGGACTTCTAAATCGCTATTCTCAAAAGTATCCATTTCACTAAGTTGAATAGTGCTTACTTCAATCACTGCGCCGCCTCCAGTGGCGGAAACTAACGGCGCTAATATGACGGTTATTAGGAGGATGCAAGCAATATTTGTCAACATGTATGATGACGACTTGCACTCCCCCATACCACCACCTATACGCAAGGGGTTCTTCACCTTCACGCCAAAAGATGGGCGAGCGCCATGTTTTTCTATACTGAAAGGTCGCCCGAGACTGTATGACGCCTGACGAGTTGCTGGAAATCACCCCAGATTTGTTGGCTCGTGCCATTTTACATAGGCGAGAGAGATTGGCTGAGGCTATTCCAGAGCAACTAGATGCACGACAAGAAGAGTTGGATATCGCAGTCCCATTAACTAGAACTGCCAAAGAAAACCGTGATAATTTTGACAAAGAAATAAATGAGATTTCCGACAAATGTCTTCAATCACAAACACAGGCAAATCAACTTTTTACTGTGATGTGCAATTCTTTACAAGAGGGCGATTCTAAACACTATCAAGGTGAATTTAGTTCTCTAATGCAGATATACAAAGAATCCAATGAAAATCACCAGCAACAGGGAATTGTATTGGACCAAATGAAAGATCTAGCAACTGAACTATTCAACCATATTTGCAATGAGGGAAAGTCCAGCAGTGAAATAGAATCACAACAGGTAGAATTATTGAATGTTATTTCTGAATCAGTGACATCTCATGAAGAATTATTACCATTACAAAATAATCTGGAGAAGTTCAATGATACTTATCTTGAAAATGAAGCGATGAGAAGGAGAGCAGACTCTCGAACTGCATTACTCAGCCAAGCTCTTGATTACAGTGAAAGAGGGATTGAGCATTGGCAGCGATTAATCGACAAGGGACTCGATAGATTGTTAGTTAATGCAAAAAGAGTCCGAGAAGGTGAATATTCAACTCCTGCATTATCAAAAATGAACAAGGTCAATCCATCACAAAATATGAAACAAGGGGGCGATTGAATATGACTGATGTCTGCCCAATAACCCAATTATCAGCCGAGCAGCAAAAACGCTGGCCAAATCTGCATAATGCATTAATTGGAGAATTGGAGTTCCCTACTTCGGCTGAGATACCTCCAGCGGCTCTTGCTAAACTAAACGACGATATCCTTGATATGTTGCATGAGCAACTTGAAAAAAGTAAGAAGGATAAAAGCAGGGATAAATTGTTTAAATTTTTGAAACAAATATTGGAATACCGCTTCCCTGGAAGTAAATTGGATAAATTCGGTTCATCTGTTACTGGATTATCGCTAGCACAAGGCGACCTTGATTTGTGCTTGCAAATATCTGGCACCGTACCCAATCGAATATTCAACAAAATAGGCCGAGTACTAAGGCAACATGACTTTGTTGATATTGTTGTAATTCCTCATGCAAAGGTTCCTATTGTGAAATGCAGAGATGCAAGAACAGGAATACCTCTTGATATTTCGGTAAACAACACTCTTGCGCTACATAATACACAATTGCTAAAGACATATTCAATGCAAGATGCAAGAGTCTCACAGACGATTTTAGCGATAAAATACTGGGCTATGTGTAGAGATGTTAGTGATGCCCCTTCGGGTACATTTTCTTCATACTCTTGGTCCCTATTGAGTATCCAATCAATGCAAATGACAACACCACCTCTAGTTGCAAATGTTCAAACTGGTAAAAAAAGAAACATCCAACATGTTGAAGGTGATGATTATGATGTTACAATTCACCCAAATCCAATGAGTCTGTTAAAACAGCATAATCAACAAACCTTAGGAGAAATTGTTGTGAACTTTTTTGAAACATTTGCTAATTGGGACTGGAGTTCAGATATCTGCTCAATTAGAAATGGCGCCGCTCTATCACGAGAAGAAAAGGGCTGGTTAGAACAAGACCCAACGGCTATTGAAATTATTATCAATGAGGAGTCAAAAAGAGTTGGTAAGCACAGTTTGTCAATAGAAGATCCTTTTGACTTGAGGAGAGACCTTAGCACCGTACTTCGTGCTGAAGGAGTTATGGACATTCATGAAGAAATTCTTCGGATGTGGTTTGGCATATGCCATGGCGAGTCCTGGCAACAATTATGCGCTGTGAGAAATCCTGACAAACACATATCTGATGAGAAATTGGACTTGTTCCACGACCTTAGGAATAAAGATAAAAAAGAGGTAAATGCTTCAATCTCAGACTATACAACTCAACTAGAACAATTGGAAAAGAAAATAGAAGTTTGTAATAATGAACGGGAGAAGGTCCAAAAAATCCCTGTAATAACAAATTTGCGCGATGAAATTCAGAAAAAAATATTGATACCAGCCTACCGAATTGAAGCAGAATTAGTTAGAATTTATCAACGCTTAACTGGCGAAGTTGACATTTTTAGGGTGCCTTCTATTATCACTGAGGAAAATGATTTTTCATTATTCTTTGAATTACAAGAAATGCTGCCAAAGGCTCGTGAAGCAGATAAGTTACATCGCGAATTTGTTGAACTTGTTAAGAAGCAAAGTAGCATCCAATCAACTTCATCAAGCGATGAATCAATAGCGGCAATAAAAAATGTAATTTCAGCGGCTAATAATTCTGACAATTTTTTCAGTAATTCCAATATGATCACTCAATATCTCGATGAATTGAACCTCGAAAAAAGAAGAATAAAGAGAGAATTAGGCCGCTTGAAGTCATGGCTAAAGTATTGTGAAGGACTCAATAATCAAAAATCCAATAAATCAAAATCAAAGCGTTCACGTTCCTCTAACAACCAAAAGGTCAGCCAGAAAGATATTGCCAAGGTACAATTAAAAATGGAATCGGGTGAAGGTTTGTCACTTTCGGAATTAAGCATCCTACTGAGCAATGGTGGCCTCTTTTCACAACAGAAAACTAATGACGACAATTCTCCAAAGAAGAAATACTCTCGCACAAAGAGAAGTAAATCCCCTGGCGATTTTTCTGCGCATAGGGGCTCACGTGGCCGTTCAAAAAATGTCCGTAAGGAGTGAGATTATTGCAAGACAACATCCAATGGATGTTGGGTCCTGAGCCAAAAAACTTGAGCCCTCAATGGCGACGTGAGGTGTTAGAATTATTCTTGGTAGTAAATGGTGAAAAGTATTCTGATGCTTCTGTTGCAAACCTTCCAATCCCACAATGGGGTGGCAACCTATTGCTACTTGATGGGAATGATACTTCAAATCCAAAATGCCTGAAGGGATTGCTATGGGCTACTCCATTCAAAGATGATATTGTTAGAGTTGCAGCATTTTCAATTTCCTCAGAACTTCAAAGTAAGGGGCTTGGAAGTCTTGCGTGGAATCATTTCGTTGATTGTGCAATTGATGCTGGTTATAGTAAAGTTCAACTGGAAGTCAAAGCATCAAATATTAGAGGGCAAGAATTCTATAGAAAAAGGGGCTTGGAGATAATGAATAAACTTGAAGGGTATTATGCGAGTGGTTTAGGATATATGATGCGTGGCGATTTGAAAAAATATTGAAAAGCGCCATTATTACCAATATTCTATCTCAAAGGTTATGCCCCTATCACATCTGCATTATTTGTGGAACAACGGATTCTTACTGAGTTGCTAAATTCTAGTGGCGTTGTAAGTGCACAATTATTAGATGAAAATGGACTGGCAACTCTCAATATTAGTTCTGAGCAAGTTCAAGATTTCTCCTCAATTATTGCTGTAATGGAGCATTCACAAGAGAGTCAATCGGTGACGATTACTACACAAAATGCAATTATTATTGCAAATAGATTGAATCACAATAGATTGTTGGTCATCCAATTACAAGCGTCATGTAATTTAGGCTCAATTAGAAAATTATTGTCTAAAGCAGTCGCTGAACTAAATGCTTTAAGCGCGTGATAATCAATCGAATAGTGGGCCGAGGATAACCATTCCATTTTGCCCCACATCAATAGCCATCTTTTCCATGGCATGACGGCAATGGCGCATTTTTTCTATTTGGAATGTCCTAACCAATTTGCCATTTCTTTGATCCATTCCCAAATTGATTACCGCATCTACCAAGAAACCTTCATTTCCTTGTAATTCAGCATGTGCACCGACATTTCTTTCTGTGATGACAAATACATTGAGATTCATACTGCGTAAGAAGTCAAAGAAACCGAACATTTTTTTGCGCATTACCTCATCAACAGAAGTTAGGGAGTAAATTGCGCCTAGTGAATCGAGAACAAAGGTAGTAAATCTCTCACCGTGTTGTTGTTTGAAGTGTTCAATCATTCGTCGGGTAAATTTTAGATAATCCATATTCTCATTTTCTCTACGAAGTTCTGTAAAATCAGTGAGTTGTAAATTATTTGGCATGCTCAATCCTAAACTTTCAGTTCCACGTAATAAGGATTCAACACTTTCCTCAACAGTGCAATATAACCCAAATTCACCAGTTCTGGTGAGGTGATTGGATAGCATAGTCATGCAAAAACTAGATTTCATTGAGCCGGGTGGGCCAGAGACCATTGTGATATATGGCGCTCTGACATCATTCTGCAGAACTCTTTCCATGCCCGGAATTGCACCTAAAAACACATCATCACCAATGATGACACAACGCCTCTTGTCCTTAACTATTTTCTTAAACTGCATGATTCATTATTGTCATATTTTATTCATTGATTGCCCTTTCAGCGTGGTCTTTTGTAATATTGCAAGGCACTCCTCTAATGAAGGGATTAAATGGGGGAGTAATGTGGGCGAGTCGGCGAGAAGATGGGAATCTTCCCCCCGAACAGGTGAGAATGACAATGGCAGACTTCAAAGTGCAACTCGAAGAGCGTAGAAAAGTAGTGGATGGTAAGGCTACAGAATACCGAACCACCCGTGACGAATGGAATGGCAAAACCAAGACCCATACCACTACTCGCAACGAGTTGAATGCTGAAGTAAGAGAATTGATTGTTCAAGTTAGAGAGCAAAGAGAAATACGCGAACAGATGAATGAAATTGTTCGTGATAAAAAGTCCGCACGTTCCGCTGCAAGTGATGCTGTTAAGGCTGCAAAGTTAGCACTTGATAGTGCCAAGGGGCCTGAACAAGCACCTGCACCACGAGAGCAACATCAAGGCGGCAGGAGAAAGTGGGAAAAGAGACCTGCAACTGTTCATTCACTTAGAAAGGACTTAAACAGACTTGAAAATGAATTTGAGCAAGGAAAACATACTGGAAACAATGAAACAAAGGTAATGAAGAGAATGAAAGATATCTCTGCTCAGATCAAAAAATTGAAGAATGCTGAAGATTCTAACACCGACTTAAAAGATTCTCGTGCTGCGGTACAAGAAGCAATGGCGCTACAAGAAGTCGCCCACGAAGAAGTACAACAAGCAGCGACAGCGGCTCAAGAAGCACATGAATTAATGCTTCTATGGAATTCCGAAGTTGACCGCCAAAGAGAACTGGCTGAAACTGCACACCGCGGTT